>CAMPAX010000012.1 GCA_946633495.1 uncultured Lachnospiraceae bacterium
CCCACAGGCAGAAAAGCCGACGGAAAGCATCAGCGCCAAAAGACCCGCCATCAGGCGCCCTTTCATTTTTTTCCCGGTCCCGGGCTTACGATTCAGTTGTCCCTTGTTCCTTCTCTTCATCTGACTTTCGATCCGCTCTTGTCTTTCCCTTATCGCTGTTCTTCGGTTTCTTGCGTTCTGTCTCCCGCAGGCCTGATCCGCTTTTCGTCACAGTCTTTTTCCCGGAAACATCCTCCCGGCTCAGTTCACCGGTATCCGAGGAAGCCTCCTGAACCAAAGGAAGCCGTACCGTAAAGGTGGTCCCTTTTCCGGACTCGCTGTACAGCTTGATGGTTCCTCCATGTGCATTGATGGATGCCCTTGCTATGGCAAGCCCCAGTCCGGTCCCTCCGGTATCCCGGCTCCGGTCCTTACTTACACGGTAGAATCGGTCAAAGACCTTGTCCTTGGCGTCTTCCGGAATTCCAACGCCGGAGTCCGCCACCTTGATGTAATAATATTTATGGTCTGCATTCAGTGAGATCCGCACCCATCCGTTGTCCACATTGTACTTGATCGCATTTTCCACCAGATTGGAAATGACCAGCGACAGCTTCACTTCATCCGCTTCCGCTTTTACCTCCCGGTAACTCTCATACGTAAGCTCAATATTTCTCTTTTTCGCTATGGGTGTCACCCGGCGCAGGATCACATCGATCAGCTGATTGATATTCACCTCGGAAAAATTCATTACCACATTCTGTTTATCGGTCTTTACCAGAGCCAGAAGGTCGTTGATGATCTTCGTCTCACGGTCGATCTCATCCACGATGTCCGTCATGAACTCGGCGTAATCCTCCTTCGTGGCATTTTCATTCTGAAGAAGAGATTCCGCCAGTACCTTCATGGAGGTGATGGGCGTTTTCAGTTCATGCGACACATCCGATACGAATTCCTGTCTGGTGGAATCGATGTCCGCCAGCTTTGCAATGGCACTGTTATAGTTCTGCGCAAGGTAACGGGTCTCCCGGAAGCCGCGTTCCGGAAGCTTCTCATCCAGATTCCCCTCTGAAATATGACGGACTCTCCGGTTCATATCCCGAAGCCCCCGCACCGCCATCCTTGATGTCAGAAGCACCGCAAGGATCCCGATGAAGAGAGCGATCCCGCTGATGATCAGAGCCATCTTCACCAGTGTCTGATGCCGCTGTTCGATGGACCTCGTAGATGCCGTAGATACGATAACGCCTTTGATATCTCCATCTGCATTTCGAACGGGGAGAATCACTTCCGCGTAGGAATTACGGATCCAGCTCAGATTCTCCTTCTCGCCGGTCATCACTTCCATCACATTTTCACTGATGATGTAGGAATCCTGCTGGAAAGAAAAAGTATCCTTCACGATCCGGTAATCCCGATCGATCACAAGGATTCGTCCCCCGGCCAGAAATGCGGTTTCGTCGATATCCGCCGAAAGCGTATTCTGCGAGGATTCGATCCGGAAATGGTGCAGCTCGATCTGATCCGCCAACCGTTCCGCCTGCTCTTTGGTCTTATCCAGCAGCATGTCCGACGCCGTCTTCCCTGCAGAGAAAATGATCCCGATACTGGTTCCCGTCAGAATCACGATGATCATCAGGATTCCTGTAAACACCAGAAATGTCTGCATGCTGATATGAAATTTACCTTGCTTCTTTTCTTTCATGTTTTGTTACAGGCTACTCTTCCTCTGTCGCTTCAACTGCTTTTGCCGGAGTTGCGCCCACCGCCTCATATGCCTGAATATAAAGCTCCGCCTGAGCATCGATGGCCGGCTGGTCATGAGTCACATAGGTGTAGCTTCCGTCCGGTCTCTGTTCTCTGGCCTTTACATTATCCGCCAGCTGTGTCCGAAGCATACTGCGGATCAGATCCTTCAGCTTGCTGTCGTAGATCGGGGCAGCCACCTCCACACGGTGCAGCGTATTTCGTGTCATGAAATCCGCCGAGGAGATATACATCTCTTCACGCTCGCCCTTTCCGAAGACATAGACACGGGAATGCTCCAGGAACCGTCCCACAATGGATACCACGCGGATATTGTCCGTCTTCCCGGGGATTCCGGTCCGAAGACAGTTGATGCCCCGGATGATCATTTCCACCTTGACTCCCGCCTTCGACGCCGCGATGATCTTATCGATGATCTTCTTATCTGTCAGGGAGTTCAGTTTAAAGCAAAGATACCCTTCTCCGCCATCCTTCGCGATTTTGATCTCCCGATCGATCTTATCAAGGATCTTGTTCTGCAGGCATTTCGGCGCTACAAGTAAATGCTCCGTAGAGGTCATTACCTCTCCCAGAGACAATGCCTGAAATACCCTTGCCGCCTCCAGACCGATAGCCACATTTGAAGTAATGAGACAGAGGTCCGTATAGAGACGTGCCGTTTTTTCATTGTAATTTCCGGTTCCGATCTGGGTTATATACTGAACGCTCTCCCCATTCTTCCGGGTGATGAGACACAGCTTGGAATGCACCTTCAGTCCATCCAGTCCATAGATCACATGGCAGCCCGCAGACTCCAGCATACGGGACCACTCGATGTTATTCTCTTCGTCAAAGCGGGCTTTCAGCTCCACCAGAACATCTACCTGCTTTCCGTTTTCGGCCGCCTCCACCAGGGCTTCCACCACTTTGCTGTGCTTCGCCAGACGGTACAGAGTCATTTTAATGGATACCACCTCAGGGTCATTTGCCGCTTCCGTCAGCATGTTCAGGAAAGGCCGGATGCTCTGATAGGGGTAAGACAGCAGTTTATCCTCTTCCAGGATCTGGGGGATCAGACGTGCGGTCTCATCCAGCATGGGTGATCTCTGCGGGAATCTCTTCTCGAAGAAAAGCTCCTCTCTGTGGCGCAGAATATCCTGAATATCAAAGACAAATGAAAGATCCAGCGGTGATTTCGTCTTGAAGATCATGTCCTTATCGATCTTCAGAAAATTCTTCATCTGCGTCAGCACCTGTTTGTCCAGATCCCGGGTATACTCCATACGGATCGGGGTCAGCTTCCGACGCTGTTTGATGACTTCCGCCATATGATCTCGGTAGCTCAGTTCCTCATCATAGACCTTATCCGCATCGATATCCGCATTCCGGGTAACCCGGATCAGAGATTTGCTGACAATGGTATACCCCTGGAATACGCTGGGCAGAAAATGCAGGATCAGTTCCTCCGCCAGCATGGAGTAACCCTTGGAGCCCGGAATCTGGATCAGACGGCGGAACATGCCGTTGTTGCATGGAACGATACCGATCCTGGTCTTCGGATTCTTGGCCTTGCTGTTCTTCGGAACCAACACCGCCACCGCACAGATCTCGTTGTTCTTGATAAATGGAAACGGCTGCTTCTTGCTCACCGTGATCGGCGAAAGAAGGGGCATGATCTCCTGCTCGAAATAGGTCTGCAGGTATGCACCCTGGCGCTCATCCAGCTTCTGGAAATTGATGATATGGATCCCCTCCTGCTCTACCTGTCCCATCAGGTTTGTGTAGGAGATGTCTTTCCGTTTGATCAGCTCTTTCACCCGTTCCCGGATGGCTTCCAGCTGTTCCTCCGCCGTCATATTGGTCTTGTTCTCGCGTGTATTCTCTTTCAGGAGCATTTCATCATGAAGAGACCCCACACGCACCATGAAAAACTCATCCAGATTGGTCTGGAAAATAGAGATGAAGCTGAGTCTCTCACAAAGCGGTGTACGCTCATCCTCAGATTCTTCCAATACACGTTCGTTGAATTTCAGCCAGGAAAGTTCCCGGTTCTCATACAGTTGTTCTGCCATACGTCCCTTCTCCTCTCTAAAGTAGACATCAACCTATATTGTACCATATTTTGAAAATGGGTGAAACTAAATTCTTTGACATTAAGTACCCTTATCGCGCAGAAAACGCGGACCCGTCATGGATCCGCGTTTGATACCTCTACGAATCTTTCGGAAGATTACTCCTCCTTGGTGATTCCTTCGGTCTTGATGATGTACTTGACGTTGCTCTTCATTTCACTGCTTGCCCCGCCGAAAGAGCTGTATGCTTCTCCGGCCTTACGGATGTCTTCCATGCTGTTCTTAAAATCGTCTAATTTGATCTCACCCTTGTCAATGGCTTCAATGATCTGATCTGTAGCGTCCTTTAACTGATTTGCACCGGACTTCAGCTTCTCACTGTTTCCGGAAAGCTGTGCGGCCCCGGACTGCAGCTGTGCCGTTCCTGCGGACAGCTGGTTTGCGCCTCTGGACAGCTGACCGGTACCGTCTGCCAGGCTGCTCATACCCTGATTCAGCTGAGCTGTACCATCCTCCAGAGAGCCAAGGCCCTCATCTAATTTCGTGGTTCCTTCGGAGAGACTTCCCAGACCTGTATTCAGCTGACCGGCACCTTTTTCCAGATCACCCAGACCCTTCGCCAGATCATCGGTTCCGTTGCTCAGATCACCAAGTCCCCTGGAAAGATCTCCCGCGCCCTTATGAAGGTCACCCAGACCCTTCGCCAGCTGACTGCTTCCGGCTTCCAGATCGTCCATACCCTTCGCCAGCTGACCGCTTCCTGCCGCCAGCTGCTTTGTAGCCGACTTCAGTTCACGGATCTTCGGTTCAAATACCGTCAGCTTCTCATCAACCGCATTTATTACCGCATCCATACCGTAGTTCACGCCTGCCATGGCATATGCTTCGCACATGGACTGAAGAAGCGGAACCACACCTTCCTTCATCTTCTGAGACATGGTCGCGGTAAATGCACTGAACTCCTTTGCAAGCTTTCCGTACTCGGTACCATACCCGGTTCCGTAGCCGGTTCCGTAACCGGTTCCGTAGCCCATGCCATATCCTTCACCGTAACCTGTACCGTAACCTGCCGTAAATGCGCCTGCAAGTGCCTGTCCCAGACCTGCCATCTGCTGATCTACCGCAGCTTCCACCTGACTGGATAATGCCTGCTTATATGCATTGATCTGATCTTCGGTAAGATCGTTGTAGGTAAGAGCTGCCGTTGCCGGATCCGCTTTCAGTGCCGCATTGATGGCTGTCACATAAGCCTGTGCCTGAATAGAAGAACGAACCGATGCATAGATCTGCTGATATGTTGCATTTCCGGTGATCTTCGTCGGATCCTCCTGCAATGCACCGGCAGCTGCCTTAGCCTTGTCCGCTGCATCGGAAGCAATACTCTGCTTTAGTTCATCGGTAACGGATGCCTGTCCTGCCGTTGCCGCTTCCTTCTGAATGATCGCTGCCTGCTGCTCCGGTGTCAGGGAAGGATCTGCCAGTGCACCGAATGACGGTGCCGCTGCCAGGGAATCCGTAACACTCCTGGTCAGTGTCTCGGATACAGCTTCACCGGTATACCCCTGAGCTTCGACTGTCTGCTGAATGCTTGCCGCTGCTGCCGCACGCTGTTCGTCGGTCACACTGTCCTTTGCTCCGTCTATGCTGGGGAGGGACAGATCCTTTACCGCATTGTTCAGCTGTCCTGCGCCGTCTGCAACCTGATCTGCTCCGGAATTGGCCGACTTTGTTCCTTCATACAGCTGATCCGCTCCGTCTTTTGCGCTCTTCGCGCCGGCTGCCAGCTGATCCGAACCGCTCTTTGCGCTCTTTGCGCCGGCTGCCAGTTTATCCGCACCCTCTCTTGCAGACGTTGTTCCGGCTGCAAGCTGAGCTGCTCCGTCTTTCGCGTCCTTTGCACCGGAGGAAAGCTGATCCGCTCCGTCTTTTGCGCTCTTGATACCGCCGTAGATCTGAGATGCGCCGGCCTGTGCGCTTCTTGCGCCTTCATTCAGCTTTGCAGCACCGCTTGCCAGATCTACCGCACCGGAGTTCACCTGACCGATACCGTCCGCCAACTGATCCACACCATCGGTGTAAGCGGCTATGCCTTCCGCAAGCTGGTTCATGCCATCCTGATACTGCTCACTCTTCTCATGGATCTCTTTTTTCAGATCTTCCAGATTCAGATCGATGGCATCTTCGGAAAGAACGATAGGACTTGCAAATGTCAGAGCCATATCCATCTCGAAATCCGTTGCATCCGCCTCAAATTCCATATAATCCGGGAAGTTGATCCCTTCCACATCCAGTTTCAGGCTATCCTTCATTCCGGGCATACCAACACCGATCACGATGAAGCGGCTGCCGTCGCCGATCACCTTACCGTTGGTCACCTTAACATTTGAAAATTTCTCACCGTCCAGCAGAACGCCTGTCCCCATAAGGAACGGTGCATAGACATCTCCCACTTTCGCGTTATTGGTATAGTCGAAACGAACGGTAACCTTTCCGGCAACTCCCGCCAGCGAAGCGGGATCTGCCTCCTCACCGTTCAGCTTGTAGGATACCTTTACACCCACGGGAAGTTCCTTGTCGGACTTGCCCTGATAGTAGATCGGCTTTCCGTCTGCCTGCCACATGATCTCTTCGCCGTTCTGTGTAAATGTCTCGTCACCCTTGACATTTTCGATATCCGTAAGATGGCTTCGATCCTTGATCTCTGCGGCGCCGTCACTGTTCTTCAGCCACTCGCTGACCACCACGGAGGTCACATTCCCCGTGGCATCCGCCATGGCGTAGACCGTCTCGTCTTTCTCACCCTCCAGGATACCGTCCAGATTGAAGGACGCATCCACCAGTTCTCCCAGCTCGATCTCGTCCTCTGACGGTGCCTCTGCCGGTTCCGCAACCGTAGCTGCTTCCGGCTTCTTCTCTTCCGTGCCGCACCCGGCCATGCTCAGCATCATGGTTCCTGCCATAATACCTGCAATCACTCTTTTTGTGAGATTCTTCTTCATGAAAATTCTCCTCTCGATTTATATACTTCGTACCGTTACGATTCTGTTCGATTCTATTCGATTTTATTTGATTCCATTCGCTTCAGTACGATTTTGTACGATTTGCTTCCCGTTAATTTCGCCCCTGTCACTTAAGCATTTATACTGTCTTTCCGGCCGGTCACGGACCGAAAGCCCAGACTTGTACGCAGGATCACCGGATCAAACACCCGAAGAACCGCCGGCAGGAGCAGGATCACCACGAACATACTGATGATCGCGCCCTTGGCCAGAAGACCGCAGAGGGAGCTGATCATATCGATATCCGAATACAGTCCGACGCCGATGGTGGCAGCAAAGAAGCTGAGTGCACTTACGATGATGGAATGGATGGAGTTCTCCAATGCCGCGGTGACCGCACCGATCTTATCCAGACCGGAGAGCCGCGCCGTCTTGTATTTGGTAGTCATCAGGATCGCATAATCCACAGTGGAGCCAAGCTGGATCGTTCCGATGACGATGGATGCCACGAAGGGCAGCACCGTTCCCATATAATACGGGATACACATATTGATGAAGATCGCAAATTCGATCACCGCCACAAGCAGGACCGGCAGTGTTACGGACCGGAATACCAGAAGGATGATAATTCCTACCAGAAGGATCGAAACTGCATTTACCACAGTAAAATCGTGATCCGTGATCTTGATCAGATCCTCGGTACAGGGTGCCTCACCGATCAGCATTCCCCTGGAATCATATCTGTCCAGGATCTCGTTGATCTTGTCACACTGCGCATTTACTTCATCCGTAGCCACCTTATATTCCGACAGTACGAAGATCAGCTGGTATTCACCGTTGTCCAGAACCTTGATCAGGCCCTTCGGAAGTATGTCTCTCGGGAACAACGGTCCCAGCAGCGAATCCAGTCCTACTGCAGCTTTCACTCCGTCCACTGCGTTCACTTCGTCCACAAACTTGTTCACTGTCTTCGAATCGATCTTGCTGTCCATCAGGATCATATGCGTGGAGCTCATGTTGAAGGTCTCATCCAGCTTCGACGCCGCCACCATACTCGGAAGATCCTTCGGCAGTGAGGAATCCAGATTGTAATATACCTTATTATTGGACTGTCCGTAAAATGTCGGAATGATCAGAACCGCAAACAGGATCAGGCCGATATAGAAATGTTTCACGATCCAACTGCATAGTCCCGAAAGATTCGGGAGCACGGCGCGGTGCTTTGTCTTCTCCACCGCTTTGTCAAATACCAGGATCATGGACGGCAGGATCGTAACACAGCAGATGACGCCGAGAACCACGCCCTTCGCCATGACGATTCCCATGTCAAGTCCCATGGTGAAGCTCATGAACATCAGTGCCACGAATCCGGCAACCGTTGTGATGGAACTTCCGACTACGGAGGACAGGGTTTCATTTATGGCATTTGCCATAGCCGCATGATTGTCGCCGTGACTGACTTCCTTCTCTGCCGAGTAACTGTGCCACAGGAATATGGAATAGTCCATCGTGACCGCCAGCTGCAGCACAGCTGCCAGAGCCTTGGTCACATAGGAGATCTCACCCTGAATAAAGTTGCTTCCCAGATTATAGATTACCGCGAAGCCGATACTCAGCAGGAAGAGGAACGGGATCAGGAAGGAATCCATAGTGAGCATCAGTACGATCAAACTGAGGATGACCGCAATGGCTACATAGATGGGGACTTCCCGGTCAGACAGATCCTTGGTATCTACGATCATGGCTGTCATGCCGCTGATGTAGGTCTGCTCCGACGCGATCTCACGAAGATCCGCAATGCCCTTCATGGTCTCATCCGCAGACATCGTGGTATCAAACACCGCGATCATCAGTCTGGCGTCGCCGCTCTTTAAGAGCTTTGCGTACCGGGACGGAAGCAGCTCCTCCGGAATGGAGATATCCACCAGGGATCCGTACCAAAGTACCTTCTTTACATGATCCACTTTCTCCATCTTCTCGGCCATGATCTTGATATCCTTCTCCGACATGCCGTCCACAACGATCATGGAGAAGGCGCCTGTCCCGAAATCATTTGCCAGGATCTCCTGCCCCTTCATGGTCTCGATCTCCTTGGGCAGATATGTCAGGATATCGTAATTTGTTCGTGTTGAAAAGTATCCGATAACTGACGGGATCAATAAGACCACCGACAGGATCAGGATGGGGATCCGCAGCCGAACCACTGCTTTTCCTAAACCTTTCATAGAATTACACCTCCGGTTACAGTATTACGTGAGCATCATTTTTCCTTACTCACAACATACTATATTACCGAAGGCGGTAGGTTTCATTAGACAAACATAGAGATTTGACAAGATTTTCGATATTTCCCCTGTCACGAGTGGCATTTCCGGCATTCTGTCTATATAGAATCAGTCATTTTTATCCTGTTCTTCCACGACCTGCTGATAAGCCAGATGTTTACAGATATTTAAGAGCTTCTGCATTCGCCCGGCCACCACAGAAGGTTCCTCCTGCATGCCAAGCTCGATCCATTCGACCAGCATTCCGCAGACGCCGTATGCAAAAAAGCGGGCCAGGAGTCTTCGTTCTTCCTCGTTCATTTGCCTGAAATCCCTGGTTTCCGGCGTAGACCGTCTCCGGAAATACTCGATGGCAAGAAGGAAGATAGCCTCCGCATCCCTTAACAGAAGGCTTTTAATCTCTCCCTCTGTGTGACGGATGGTATTGATACTGAACTCCTTATCATTTCGAACTGCCACCAGGATCCCTTCCAGACACCTGTCCCAGTTCTCCATGGTGATATCCTTCATATTCGGTTCATAATAATCCACACGGTAGATCCATTTCAGAAGATCGTATTTGTCTTCAAAATGATAGTAAAAGGTCTGCCGGTTCACATGGCTGGCGGAAGCGATCTCGCCCACCGATATCTTATCAAAGCTTTTATTCTTACACAGTTCTTTCAGGGTGTCTGCGATCAGACGTTTTGTTTCAGTTATTTCAGTCATTTTTCAGTCTCCGGTAATAGTATGTCACTACAGTCCGTAAGGCAACCGGTGTATCGAGGTCAGAGTCACGGCCGTTGTCGAAACTATACATATAAAAACATGTACTATTCTATCGAAAAATGTGCTAAAATTCAAGTTGTACCGCCAAAACGGTCAGATGCAAAGCACGAAAGGAGACCCGAACCATGGGCTGGACCGGACTTATCATTCTGTCAGTGATCCTTCTGCTCGGAGGATACTACATTTATACTGTTACGCATGTCACGAAAATGGACAGCATCGCCCGTAACCTCGGCAGCGAGCTGGACACCCTGATCTGGGATCGTAACCATGTTTATGAACAGATAACCGCGAAACTTACGGAGCACGGGATCGAGCTGGACGAGGCGTTGACCAAAAAGCCGGCTCTCGGTCTGGGAATGACTCCTTCCATGCAGATGTCCATCTATTCAGAGCTCTATCGCCGCTGGCTTCTTCTCACTCCTGTCATGAATGCCAATCCGGAGCTTAAGGAAGACGAAGAGCTGCAGAAGCTTTGCAGCCGCTTTCTGGATCTGAGGGTGGAGACCATGAAGGCAGAATCAAAGTATAACCGTGCTGCCACGGATTTTAACGCTTATATTCAGAAGCCTTTTCCGAGCTTTATCGCTGCCCGGAAGACAAGAGGCTCAAGATCGAATTTTAACGTAGTTCTTGCCGAGGCAAGCGTTGACAAACCCATACAATAATGATACGGATCACCGGTCCCCACATGAACTATCGGGTGAGACCCGGATCCGAAAAGGAGGCGACCATGCGGATTTTGGTTGTGGAAGATGAAAAGCGCCTGGCAGAGACCATCGCAGATATCATCGAAGAGGCCGGGGACACAGTGGATATACAGAATAACGGAGAAGACGGGTATTTCGACGCCGTCTCGGGAATCTATGACGCCATCATTCTGGATGTAATGCTTCCCGGCATGAACGGTTTTGATATTCTGAAAAAGCTCCGGGAGGAGGGAATCTCCACTCCGGTGCTTATGCTGACTGCCCGTACGGAGCTTACAGACCGGGTTCAGGGACTCAATCTCGGTGCCGATTACTATCTGACCAAACCCTTTGAAAATGCGGAACTGATCGCCACTCTGCATGCCATCATGCGTCGGAAATCCGAGTACATCCCGGAGAACGTCTCCTTCGGAGACCTGACTCTCTCACCCTCTTCCTGCGAACTGTCCTGCGGCGCGAAATCCATCAAGCTGAACGCCAAGGAATTCGAGCTTATGCGATACCTGATGATCAACGGGAAAAACATCCTGTCAAAGGAAACCCTGATCAACAAGATCTGGGGATATGATTCCGATGCGGGAGACAACAACGTGGAGGCATACATTTCCTTTCTGCGCAGGAAGCTCTCTTCTTTAAAATCAAATGTTGCGATCCAGGTCGTTCGGAAGGTCGGATATCATCTGTCGGACGGGAGCGAGACAAAAGAATGAAAAATGAAAAGACTGCGTCGGCAGCTGAAAAGCCGGCGAAAAAACAGCATAAAAAAAGCACCAACCTCCTGATCCGTAAACTCCGGATGAAGTTTATCGCCATGATGATGGGGGTTGTTGTTTTATTTCTTCTTGCCATATTCGGCGTGCAGTATCTTACTTCCATGCGAAGTATGGAGGCGGATTCTCAGGTCGCACTGAACAATGCCCTGAGCAGTGCCGCATTTCCGTGGAATAATCCCGAAAATGAGCCCGCAGGTTTCCCCGAGGACCAATCCGGTCAGAGTCCCGACTTCAGTAAGGACCCGGGCGGTCCCAATCCCTCCGATGGGATCCAGGGCAGCGGGCGCGGAAATAGCCCCGAAGGCTACGGATTCCATAAAGACGGGGACGGCGGACGCAGAATCGCGGATTTCATGGATCGGCAGGACCGCGTCGCTACTCTGATCGCATTCTATGACACGGACGGAAGCATCACCACCCGCAGGAACGATATTTTCTTTATCGAAACCGAGGATGACGTAAAGGAGATCGTAACTGCTGCCATAGCAGAAAAGAAAAACAGCGGAAGCCTGGATTCCCATGACCTCCGCTATATGAAAAAGACTTTGAATAACGGCGTTATCGCCATCGCCTTCGCGGACAACTCCTCCGAGAAGTCTGTTCTCCGAAGCACGCTTTTCAGATCCCTCTGGATCAGTCTTGGGGTGATCCTTATCATGTTTCTTCTGTCTCTCTGGTTCTCACGTCTTGCGACCCGTCCGGTGGAACGGGCCTGGGATGACCAGAAGCGATTTGTGGCCGATGCGTCCCACGAGCTGAAAACGCCTCTCACCGTGATCATGTCCAACACAGGACTGGTTACCCGGTCTTTGGGCGAGATGATAGAGAATGATTCCATCGGCATCGAGCCGGACTCTCCCGCTGCCCGAAAGCTTCAGCGGAATCTGCACCGTATGGAAAATGTCCGCGAAGAAAGCAACCGTATGAAGGACCTGATCAGCGAGCTTCTGGATGTTGCACGGGGCGATGTGGGCCGGCACCCGGAGACGTTTCAGGAGGTCTCTGTCAGCGAGATCGTCGAGGAATCTCTCCTCACCTGGGAATCCGTATATTTCGATGCAGGAAAGACCCTGACCGGAAAGATCGAACCGGACATTTTCCTGACCGGGGACCGGACATTGCTTCGTCGCCTGACCGACATACTGATCGACAATGCGTTAAAATACAGCAATGAACGATCCGAAGTCACCGTTACTCTGAAAAAAGAAAAGATCCATGGAAAAAAGCAGATCCATCTTTCGGTTGAAAATGCAGGAACCCCTCTTACAGAAGAGGAGCTTTCCCACCTCTTTGACCGGTTCTACCGGGCAGACAGTTCCCGGGAGCAGATCGCAGGATATGGTCTGGGACTCTCCATAGCGCAGGGGATCGCAGAAGCTCACAGGGGACAGATCCGGGCCGAGGCCACGGAACAAGGAAACTGCTTCCATGTCACTCTCCCCTAAAGAGATGCCCCGGAAGGCGGACAGCCTTATTCCGTTCCCACGTGGAGCACATTTTCCACACCCTTCGTCATGCTCTTATGATACATCCATAGATCAAAAAGTACCGTTATAACCAGGATCCCGCAGCCAAGCAGCGTAACGGAAACGCACGCCAGGAAATACAGTGCCACTGCGATCCCGCCGATCAAAGCCGCAATCCCTATGGCGATAGCCATACAGAAAAACGTATTGTAATTCTCACGCAGAGCAGACAGGGCATCCTCCCACACCAGCTTGGGGTTCACGCTGTCCAGAAGCATTCCCATGTAAGTTACTCCCACGGAGGCTGCCGCCGCGTTCAGAATGTATAGGATCAGCTGCAGAATCGGTACAGCTCCGTAGATTCCGAAAAACAGGAAGAACGGTGCCGTTCCGAAGAAGCTGACCAGAACTCCGATGGCAGCCTTGGCGTTCCACTGTGTCCGGACAGTAACCGGCAGGAACTGCAAAACCTCATAATGCTTTCCTTCTCTGGAAAATGCATTTGACCCGAGACTGTTCATAGCTCCCATGATAAACGGTGCCGCAAAAGACGCGATCATAACGGCAAGAGCAAATCCGTTCTCACCGGTACCGATCCTCTCCCGGATCGCATCCGGCGTCATATCCATCCCCGTCATCACTCCTGCGATCACAACAAACACCGGCCAGATCCAGGTGATCAGGATGCAGTTCGTAAAAAATACCGGTGTCCTTCTCAGAATCTTCCATTCCTTTGCCATATAGCTTCGAAAGGCGCTTCTTTTCATCAGTGCCTTCTGCAGCGCGCGCTCCGTATTCGCGCTGCTCTTCTTCCTGAATGTCCCTTCTCCCAGCCGGCTTACGGAGCTTATGTAGAACCGATCAGCCACCAGCAGAAATACTGCCAGGATCACCAGATGAAGCAGCACGGACAGCAGGATCGGCAGGACTGCGCCGCCATCCATAAAGTCCACGAGCAGTGCATTTTCAAAGAATACCACGTTCATGATACGGACAAATGGAATGTCCTGGCTGGCGGCATTTACGATCCAGCTGTCCACATCCACCTTCTTCAGGGTGGTCAGTGCCAGTGCCATCAGTGCAAATACCACAAGCATGAATATGATTGAGATCTTACGCACCGTATCTTTGGATTTCACCACTCTTGTAAATGCCATAAGCAAAATTCCCAGGATTGCGCAGTACAGCATGGGGATCAGAGACAGGGTGAAGCCCAGCAGAACAGCGATGGGCCATCTCCAAAGAGGCATGTCCGAAGCCAGCCCAAAGCCGATGGTACAGGAAAGGATCAGAATGAACTGCATGACATTTTCCATTTTGTAGGCTGCGGCGAACTTTGCCGCCGCAATCTCCCTCCCCCGAAGAGGAAGCGGAAGCAGACGGTCGATGTCGGTGGAAAAATACAGTTCATTAAAGATCACATTGATACCGAATACCATGGTGAAGATCGAGATCAGATGATACATCACACGGATTCCGAAGTCCGAATGCCCGGCCCGCACCAGAGAGCCCGTCATAAGATATGTGAAAAGTCCGCTTCCGACAGCAATGGGGATCATGATAAAGACCGCGGCAAAGATGGTCAGTACCAGGATCTGAATCTTCCTCCCTTTGTCCTTCGGCGGATCATAGGCAATATCTTTTAAAAAAACCTTAACCAGGCGTCGATAGTTCTTCATAGTATTTCCTCTGTTTTATCGAATATTTCCCTTATTGCTTTCCTGCCTCGTCCGGCTCACCCTTCTCGTCCTTCATGATCTCCAGGAATACCTGCTCCAGATCCTCTTCTCTATGCATGTCCTTCAGCTCCTCCAAGGTTCCGTAATACCTTTGTTTTCCATGGGAAATGATGATCACCCGGTCACAAAGCTTCTCCGCCACCTCCAGAACGTGGGTGGAGAACAGGACACTGTTGCCTTTATCCGCATGTTCACGCATCATACGTTTCAGATTATAAGCCGATTGAGGATCCAGACCGATCATCGGTTCATCCAGGATCCAGACTGCCGGGTCATGAACCAGCGCCGCAACGATCATGGCTTTCTGGCGCATACCATGAGAATAGCTCTGCATCCGGTCACCCAGAACTTCGGTCATGCCAAACTGATCCGCATAGTATGCCGTTCTCTCCTTCCGGTCCGCTTCGGACACGCCATAAATGTCGGACATAAAGCCGATAAATTCATATCCGGTCAGCTTCAGGAACATATCCGGATTATCCGAGATATAACCCACGATCCTTTTCGCTTCCAGTGCGTCCGGAGCCATGGGAATCCCGTTGATCCGGATCTCGCCCCGGTCCGGACGAAGGATTCCGGTCAGCATTCGGATCGTTGTGGTTTTCCCTGCACCGTTGGGTCCGATAAATCCAACGATCTCGCCATCCTCCACCGTAAAGGAAAGGTCGTCCACGGCCGGCGCTTTTTTTCCGTATGTTTTTGTAACATTTTTGATCTCAATCATTTTTTCTCCTCTGGATTAAATCACTGTTCTTTCCTGACGTTTTCTTCCAATCTGCCCTTTTTTTAATCTTAGGATCTATTCTACCATAAAACTGCACGGTTTTTTCGTGTTATTTCTACACGAATTCATAAAAAAAGGGATTTACATAAAGCGACATCTGTGGTAAGATACAAATGTTACGAAAATGTTACATTTTTAACATCTATTACGCAACTTGTGCATTCCCACGTTTTGATCATAAGGAGGCAAATATGCGAAGATCAAAGAGGGTAATTACAGCATGTCTGGCAGCAACCCTGTTTGCAATACCGGCAGTACCGACGATCACACCTGACAGCACTGCCATCGTGTATGCGGATGAACAGGATGAGATTGAAGAGATCAAGGAAAAGAACGAACAGAGAGAACGGGAGAAATCCGAGGTAGAAGAAACACTCGCGGATCTGAATATATCCGCCGATGAAGTCAGAGATACGATTTATGAGCTGGACAATCAGATTGGGGAATGCGAAGACCGGATCGCCGAGCTGACGTCCCAGAGAAATGCAGTTCAGGCAAAGGTATCCATCACAAAATCCGAACTTCAGATGGCCATGATCTCCAAGGAGAATCAGTATGACCGGATGATGGAACGTATCGCCTATTCCTACGAGAACGGTGAAGTCGGATATCTCAATGCCATGATGGCCATCGATGATTTCTCCAATGTTCTGAATCAGACGGAATATGTAGATCAGGTTTCCAGGTACGACCAGAGGCAGCTGACGGAACTGATCGAGCTGGCCAAAGAAGTTGAGCAGAAAGAAGCCCAGTTAAAGAAAGACCTGGAAGAGGTCGAGACCCTGAAGGCCGAAGCCGAGGATGAACAGGCGGAATTGGAAGACCGTCAGGAAGCAAAGAAGGAAAAGCTCTCGGAATACTTAGTTCTGATCGACGATGCCGAAAGCGAGATCAGTCTGTATGACCGGTTGATCCAGGAAGGCGAGGATGAGATCGACCGTCTGGAGGAGGAATATCACCGGAAACAGGAAGAAGCCAAAGAAGCTGCAAGAAGAGCCGCAGAAGAGGCAGAAAGGAAGAAAAGAGAGGCTGAGGAAGCCGCAAGACAGAAAGAAGAGTCCGACGATTCCAGCTCCTCAAGCTCATCTTCCAGCTCATCCAGCTCCAGTTCGTCCAGTTCGAGTTCCTCAGAAAAATATCAGGAAGTAACCCCAACCTACAGTCAGACAGGCTGGGTATGGCCGGTACCTTCCAGCCATCACATCACTTCCTATTTCGGAGGCAGAACCGCGCCTACAGCCGGCGCAACCACATACCATCGCGCCATTGATATCGGATGCTCCACCGGTGCCAGCATCGTTGCGATCGCCGGCGGAACGGTCATGTACAAGAGCTACAGCAGTGCCCGCGGTTACTTCATCCGCGTGGATCACGGAAATGGTATCACTTCCCTTTACCAGCATCTCTCCGGCTATGCAGGATATGATGCAGGCGATCACGTAGATGCAGGTGATGTCATAGCATACGCAGGAAATACAGGTATCTCCGCAGGAACCCACCTCCATATCGAGATCTGGGAGGACGGAACACCGGTAAACCCGCTGAACTATATCGGATAAACCGGATATAAACCAACAAAGAGAAGGGGGACCGCAATACCACGATTGCGGTTCCTCTTCTCTTTGTTAACAAAACTTCCATATGTGCCTGAACCTGTCATCCGGACTCTTTGGGTCTTACTGTCTAACCTGACTTTGCCCCGCTTCCTGATTGATCTGGGTCTGCTCCCACATGGTTTTCATATACTCACGGTAATTCAGATTCTCCTGATTATGCCCGATCCGTGCCAGAGGGCAGAGCTGGATAATGTAATTTACACTTTGTTCCACTAATGGCTCCTGATTCTTCAGGTATGGAATCTGCGTTGTCCCTCGTACCGTATCCACCACCCAGAAATTCATGGTGGTAAAATTGGTTTGGATCACCCTCTTATACATCAGAAGCACTTCCTGCACGGGGATGATGGCGGATATATCCGATTTCGGTGCGAAGAAATTCTGAGATACCACCACCAGATCATTCTGGGCGATCAGATTTTTAAACATCCAGTCCGCCTGATTCAGTACCACCGGATTCTTCTTCAACGGCCTGCATTTCATGGGATGGGTGTACCGATAGATAAATATGATCGCCGGGATCAGAAACGGCAGAAGGAAGATCAGCATAATCGCAAACAGCACATAATTTTCGATAAAAAATCCTATAATCCCCATCGCCAGAAGAATGCCTGAAAAGGTACAGAACAGGATCATTCCCGGTTTCTGTCTCTTTTTCACCACTGCTATAACTTCCTGACTACCGACTGTGCTCGCATCATACGTACGTATGGCTGCCATTTCTCTTCCTCCCTTTTTGTAAAGCCGTCCTTATTCTGCTTTATTCTTCATTCATCTGCTGTCTCCTGTGAAAACCGGATCACAGGCAGCTGACTGACATGCTTTCCCAGGTCCCGGCTGTCAGATCTCAGCGACAGCTTCCACCTCGATCAGTACATCCTTCGGCAGGCGAGCCACCTCAACACAGCTTCTTGCGGGGAAATCGGATGTGAAATACGTTGCATAGATCTCATTCACCTTTGCAAAGTCATCCATATTTTTGATAAATACTACCGTCTTTACCACCTGCGGCAGGCTGCTGCCCGCTGCGGTAAGCAGTGCGGAAAGGTTCTCAAAGGCTTGTTTTGCCTGAGCCTCGATACCACCCTCCACCAACGTGTTGGTTGCCGGATCGATGGGGATCATGCCTGATGTAAATACAAGATTCCCGACCTTTACTGCCTGAGAATACGGTCCGATGGCTGCCGGTGCTTTGGGGGTTGATACAATGTCTTTCATGTTTTTCTCCTCGCTTTTTCCTACTTATTCCTACTCGTTCTTACTTTTTTGATTCCGTGAACATATACGGATTGATTCCTGTCTCACTCTCTTATTCGGATCGATTCTGATCCTGCTTTATGATCAGCTCGATGGATTCCTCCAGGATCTTCACCCTTCCTTCTTTCAACAGCCGGCCCACCGCACGTTTAAATGCATTTTTACTGAGGCCGAACTCGGCTTTGATCCGCTCCGGATCCGCTTTATCGGTGAAGGGCAGAGTTCCTCCATAGCTTCGGATCACATCCGCCACCATTTCCGCATCTTCCTTCATCTGCCGGGGAATGGCGTCCCGAAGTGCCAGATCCAGCTTTCCGTCCGGACGAACGGATACGATCCGGACCTCTACAGGGTCTCCCACATTGATCCGGTCATAAAGCTCGCTGGCATGGATCAGGCCGCTGTACTGCATTTCCACAGCCACCAGAGCCCCGAAGCCCGGCCGTACCTGATATACCACTCCTTTTGCATGATCGCCCTTCCGAAAATGATGTTCTGTGGACAAATGATCGTACAACCGCATGGAAGCAGCCAGCCGCCCGGTCTTATCCACGTACATTCGAACCGGATAACTTTTTCCTTTCTGAACCTTTACCGTCTGCTCCTTGAACGGCAGGAAAAGATCCCGTTCCAGACCGCAGTCCAGAAATGCTCCGATGCCTGTCACATCCTTCACGGTAAGGCATCCGATCTTTCCGCAGGTGATGACCGGTTTTGCTGTAGTGGCGATCAGCCGATCATCCGAATCCCGGTATACAAAACATGTGACGGCGTCTCCGACCTTCGCATCCTTCGGCACCTGTTTTCTCGGCAGAAGAATATCTTCCTCTCCGTCGGAAAGATACGCCCCAAACTCCTTGAAGCGGTCAATCTTCAGTTCATTCCATGTTCCGATTATCATCCTGGTCCTTAGTTCCTCGTTATTCTGTATTTTTTACCATGATCTCTTCCAACAATCCTTTGCAGATCACTGCTACCACAGAATCTCCTGCAGCGTACGCTCATACAGATTCTCATCCGTGATCCCGTCATCCATTCGGTGATGGATCGCCGTTCTGAGGCGAAGGGTCACTGGATTCCCGTCAACCTGTTTGATCCCATCGAGACGGGATTCGATCCGTTCCGCCAGATCCTCCAGTTCCTCTTTCGTATCGGCATAAGTAATGATCGCAAAGATGGATTCCTTCGTCCTTGCCACGGCACAGGTCCGTCCTGTAACCATAGTGATCGCTTCCCCTAAATTCTGCAGGACACGGTTTCCGAAATCCTCTCCATATGCAGAAACGATCCTTGCATGCTTGCTGTTCCGAAGCAGGATCAGCCCATAACCGCGATGATTGTCATTGAAATGGATGGCATAATCGATCATCGCCTCCACGAAGGAATGTGCATTCATAAGTCCCGTAGCCGGATCAAGATTTGAAGATCCAACGTTGGCACGTATTCTTTTTGCGACCTCTTCCCGGTCCATAAAATAACCCATAAGACCGATGATCTTCCCATTTTCATAGATTGGCATCTTATTGCAGATGATCTCACGGATCACGCCTCTTGCGATGCATTGTCCGACCCCGTCCTGGATGTGTGTTCCCTTTAGAAGCACTTCCCATTCGTCTGCCTGGAAATTCTTGTCATCCACATGCCAGCGCATCTCCTCATCCGTTTTTCCTAAAAGTTCTTCCACGGAATCGATTCCGAAATAATCCAAAAATGCCTGACTGACACCACGGAATTTTCGTTCTTTATCCTTCCAGAACACTTTCAGCGACGAATTCCAAACCACATTTTCCCATAGCTTTGCATATTCGGCGCGCCTTTCCGCATCCGGATCCTGAGTGCCCTCCTTACGAAGAATACCGGTATTCTCCTTCTCCATGCCGATGACTGTCATCTGATAGGGGCGGACACAGTACAGGAACTCATCTCCGTCCGTACCCGGTACCAGCAGGATATTGATCTCTTTTCGCTGATATTCACCGTCGGACTGTTTGAAGCGGAACACCTCGGAGATATAACCCTTTCCCGTAGCCTCCACACGCTTGCGAACAGACGGAAAATCCGTGAAACGCAGATATTTCGTCTTCTCCGTCGGGAATAGCACCGTATTCATAAACCGTTCCCGCACCTCGGATATAGAATGTGTCTCCGCCATCTGCTTATCCACATATTTAAAGCTTCCCAGAAGCGGCCGCATTTTCTCTTCCGAAAGGACACAGAGATATACTTCTTCATAAAGCTGGTTTATCTCACGGAGTTTTGCATCCAGCCGTTCGATCTCGCCCGCATTCGGATCCATCGTCAGATTGAAGATGGATCCTTTGATGATATGGTGTCCCCCGCACTCCGCCAGCGCCTGCCCCCGGAAGCAGAGATAATTCCCATTGTGTGTATAATAAAATGTTTCCATTCTTCCGGACTGCTCGATAACCTTTGCAAATTCGCGGTATTTCGAATGAAGTACCGAAGGCTTTCGATAGATTCTTTCATCGATCTCATCCAGATTCATATTCAGGTTCTGTCCAAGGTAGAAGATCTGTTCCCGATATGCACGGTTCATAAAGAGGGTACGGAAATGCTCTCCGTCATCCTCTACGATCTCCAGCGGTGTATCCGTAACACGGACGTTGAAGCCGGCAACATCATAGAAATGTCTCCATCTCCGCCGTTCCACCAGCACATTTTTCTCCGACAGATGTGCAAACATATCTTCGATCGGTTCCGGGCGCCCATAGAAATACCCCTGCAGACGGCCACAGCCGATCTCCTTCAGGAAATTCACCTGTTCCAGCGTCTCGACACCCTCGGCAAGAGTCCGGATCCCGATGTCCTTCGCCATGGTAACAGCCGAACGCATGATATCACGGGATTTTTCCGTGAAAGGCGTGAGAAAACGCATATCCAGCTTCAGCATATCGAACTGATAGTCCTTCAGCAGTGTCAGTGAAGAATAACCGCTTCCGAAATCGTCCATCCATATCTCATAACCCGCTTTTCGGAAACTGTTGATCACGTCGCGCATCAGATTTTCATCCGAGGCGATCATACTTTCGGTGATCTCGATATGAATGTAATCCCTTGGAATATCATATTTTTTAACGGCCTCTTCCACTACCTCCAGCATGTCCTTCATGATAAAGTCCAGACGTGAGAAATTCACGGATACCGGAACCATGGGCAGACCGACGTCCATACGTTCACGGATACAGCGGCAGACCTTGTCAACCACGTAGCAATCCAGCTTTGTGATTTCCCGCTCTGTCTCAAGGATCTCGATAAACTTGCCCGGAAGCAGGAAACCGATCTCCGGATCATCCCAGCGGACCAGTGATTCCATACCGCAGAGTTCACCGGTAAGGGCACGGATCACCGGCTGGAAGAAAAGCTTGATCCAGTCATTTGCGATCGCTTCATCCACCTTGCGGAGCACGTACTCCCGGGTGGTGATATCCTCTGCCAGCTTCTCGGAATACTCAACGATATCGGATTTACTGTTATATTTTATATAATCACAGGCTACCTTTGCCAAAGAGATGGCAGCCTCCACATCCATGTCCGGATTCGAGACCATACGGTAGATTCCGATCTTGCCGGTTACGTTATTGCTGATCCCGTAACTCTCCATGAATTGCTTTTCGATGACTTCGGCCCGATCCAGGATTCCTTCCTGCTTTGCGAAAACCACAAAATGATCGTCTCCCAGTCTTGCCACAAAGGAGTCGCTGAAAACGTCCCTCAGAATATCCGCAATGGTCTGCAGGCATCTGTCCCCCTCTGACACTCCGCGGTTGATATTCAGAAGCTTGAAATTCACCAGATTCAGATACAGGATGGAATAGTCCGTAAGCTCCATGCCCTCTGCACGACGGATCATGCCGGAGACATAGCTTCCGAATTCATTTCTCCCATACAGACCCGTGACCGGATCCAGATCCGTTCCGGTCAATTCAAACTCGCGGGACACAACAAACACATAAAAAATGTCCCCTTCCTCCGGATCGGACACAAAGGTCCAATGATCCTCGATCAGACGGACATTTCCTTTTTTCGTGCGTATATTGAATATAATATGGCCGGAACGATTCTGCGCTCCGGATACCTGCAGTTCAATCTCTTTCCTGACCGACGCAAGCTGCCCCGCATCCACGATCCCATCGAAACTATTGCCAACATATTCCGCAAATTCCTGATAATCGACACACTCAAAAAGGCGCACCATATTCTGGTTCGCGAACAGAAGCTCATGTCCTTCGGATGCACGGTAAGCAAAAGCCCCACCGGACATTCTCTCCGTAAACTGCTCAGTCAGATTGTGACGGATTTCCTCCTGATCCATAACGAGCACCCCCCTCACTATATAACAAATACTCGCTTCTCCGGATGCCGGCTGCATTCCTGCATCACAGGTTATTTCCGTGATACAAAAATCTACCCCTAATCGCTTAATTATACCATACCTTATGAGGGTGTGTCTATCCGATCCCCATAAAAAAAAGAGAATCCAAAATGTTTTCAAAAAAAGTACTTGCATTTTGAATTACTCTAATAT
>CAMPAX010000013.1 GCA_946633495.1 uncultured Lachnospiraceae bacterium
TGTGCGTGCTGCGGATCATCAGCTGGGGGCAAAATACCTTTTGACCCCAGCATCAACAATATGGAAGAGGAAGAGTGAGATGGAATTTCGTGCAACCTACAACACGGATATCGGAATCAGGAAAAATACCAACCAGGATTCTTTAGCCATCAGGATCATTGATTCTCCGGTGGGTCAGATCGCGTTCGGGATCGTGTGTGACGGAATGGGTGGCCTGTCCAAGGGGGAGCTTGCTTCCAAGGAAGTGATCATGGCTTTCTGTGAATGGTTTGATCAGAGCTTCCAAAGGATGATCCTGGATGGAAGTTTTACGGTAGCAACACTCAGACAGGAGTGGGATAACATCATCCAGGAGCAGAATCAGCGGTTGGGACGTTACGGCGCTGAGAATAACCTGATGCTGGGAACTACGATCTCCGCGATCCTTATGGTGAAAGATGAGTTTTATATCGTTCATGTAGGCGACAGCCGTGTCTATGAAATGTCTGTGGATGGGGTGCGTCAGCTGACCAATGACCAGACTTTTGTCGCACGTGAAATAGCTATGGGACGCATGACCCCGGAACAGGCAAAGACGGACCCGAGAAGGAGTGTGCTTCTGCAGTGCGTCGGTGCATCCAAAGTCGTGGAACCGGATTTTGTAAAGGGACATCTGAAAAAGGATGCAGTGTACCTTCTCTGCTCCGACGGCTTCCGCCATCAGATCTCGGATGAGGAGATGGTGGAGAAGGTCGGACCTGAGGCTTGTGCCTCCGAGGAAGAGATGAAATACGGTTGTGTTTACCTGACGGAGCTGGTAAAGAATCGCCGTGAGACGGATAATATTACTGTGGCTATAATAAAAACGATGTAGTGGGGAAGCCGGAATGACAAAAGAAGGTACCGTCCTGGACGGAAAATACGAGATACTTAAGGAGATCGGGCGCGGCGGTATGTCCATCGTATACCTTGCGCGCGATAACCGTTTGAATAAACAGTGGGCCGTGAAGGAGATCAAGAATGACGGATCAAAAAGCACGCAGACACTGTTAAAGGGGTTGGAGCGGGAAGCAAATATTCTGAAGAATGTAGATCATCCGGTTCTTCCGCGAATTGTTGATATCATCAACAGTCGTGGAACCATCTACGTTGTCATGGACTTCATCGAAGGAACGAATCTGGGTGATATTCTGAAACATGAAGGTGCACAGTCTCAGGAAAATGTGATCGAGTGGGGCCGTGAGCTGGCATCCGCATTAGATTATCTGCATTCCATGAATCCGCCCATCATTTACCGTGATATGAAACCGGCCAACGTTATGTTGAAGCCGGAAGGCGGCGTGAAGCTCATCGACTTTGGTACCGCAAAAGAGTACACCATCGAGAGTAACGCCGATACGACCGCTCTCGGAACGCGTGGTTATGCGGCGCCGGAGCAGTTTGGTGATGCACAGGGACGCGGTATCTATAAGACGGATGCCCGGACGGATATTTACAATCTGGGTGCGACATTGTATCACATGGTTACGGGGATGAATCCCTGTGAACCGCCGTACGAGATCAAGCCGATCCGTCAGTGGAATCCCGGCCTTTCCACCGGTTTGGAACAGATCATTCTGAAATGTACCCAGCCGAACCCGGACGATCGTTATCAGTCCTGTTCGGAGCTTCTCTATGCATTGGATCATTATACCGAGCTGGATGATTCATATAAAAAAGCAAACAAGAAGAAAGTGATCCTGTTCGGCCTCAGTGCTGCTCTGACGATAGCAGCGGCTGTTACCGCTATCGTCGGATATAATGGCATGAAGCGGGTGGAACGTGAGAATTATTCCGCTTACATCGAGGCCGGAAATGATCTGAAGATTCAGCAAAGATATCCGGAAGCTGCGGAGCAGTATAAAAAAGCGTTTGATCTGGACACTGATGCGGCAGACGCGTATGTGAATTACCTGAATCTGTACATCGATGCGTCAAATGATCCGAATGTGACGGAGCAGAATGCACTGAAGATAGATGACGGACTTACAACGGTGGCGAACCGGGTCAGCAACAGTGAATCCGGCGCGGGCAAGAATGCCGAGGTACTCTACCGTCTGGGACTGGCTTATTTTACAAAAGAAAATCCGGATTATGCGGCAGCGGATAAATATTTCCGTATGGTTCCGGCGGACGATCCGACCTACGGCGAGCTGGCAGGATACTACGAAGGGATTGCTTTTATCCGGGCCGGAAGCGTGGAAAATGTCACAGAGCTGATGTCCAAGGTGAACAGCTTCGCGGATTACAATATGAGCCATTTTGCAAATACCGACCCGCAGAAATTTATCAATTATCAGACGCTGGGAAGCATATATGCGATGTATGTCACCACTGACGGAGTGGCGGAGAAGGGCGAGCAGGTCATGAGCCAGGCGTTGGAAGATCTGGAAAACTATGACGGCGAAAACTCTCTCCAGTATGAGTACGACTATTATAATGATCTTTCGGAGATCTACTATCAGCTGGCGAGGAATACCGAAGATCCGAATCAGAAAAGTACATATTACAACCTGGCTGTATCTGCATGCCGGGAGGTTATCAGTCAGACAGAGGGTCTGCTTGCAACAGGAAGCGATAATGAGAAGATGATCGCTTACCGGAAATCCTACGAAGAGAAGATGGCAAGGATCGCTGAGATCTACGGTGCTGAGGAGAAGTTTGACGAAGCAAACGAGATCTTCGAAAAAGCGGAAGCAAAGCTCACGGAGCTGGCTTCGTCCAGGGCGGCAGCCAACGAGAATCTGGGACGGATCTACACCAAGCACCTGGCTTACGTATATCAGGTGTTTGCGGCAAAGGATCAGGATATTACAAAATGGTCAACCAAGGATAAGAATACGATCCTTACGATTTATAAGAACGGAAGCAAGGTTCCGGGCATTGAGAAAAATTCCAACTGGGTGAAGCGTGTGGTAGATATGCAGGAGCTTGAGAAATCGGGCAGTACAACTGAAGAGAAAGGAGAGTGATCGGTATGGGTATGTATCGTGCATTATTTATGGTCGGACTCATCATGGCGATCGCATTCCTGATCGCAACCATCGTGCTCTTCTTTGTTCTGAAGATTCCAAAGGCAATCGGCGTGGTGACCGGACGGACCCAGAGAAAGGCGATCGAAGAAATCCGGGAAGGCGGATATGAAGCGAGATCCAAGAAAGAAGCTATCAGCAGTTCAGGAAAAAGGATTCATGTCCGTGATGTGGAAATGGACACGGGAACGCTTCACAAGGGTGCGACCAGCGGCGGATTGAGTGCGGACAAAGCAGAAAAGGCTGCAGCCACGGCTGTGAAGAAGGAAGAGAAAAGCGTGTTCACTGCGGAGGCTGCACAGAACAGCCGTCCCAACCGGGATCGAAGCAAGGCGTATGAAGAAACCGAGGTATTGGATTTTACGGCTACCATAAAAGGACCGGGTTCCAAACCGGAGGGGGATGATACGGAAGTCCTCGGAAATGAGAATGCTTCTCGGGACGGGGATGCGACAGATGTACTTCCGGGGATCGAGCCGGCTGACAGCAGAGCATTTTCCGATGAAGATGCAACGGATGTACTGAACATTACTCCCGAGGTTCCGGGGGAGGACGAGATCGTCGGAAGATACAGTGCTGAGGAGACAGCGGTACTTCGCAGTATGCATGTGACTGCGGAAGAGGAAAAGTCAGACAAGAGAGATATCAAGGTACTTTATAAAGAAACAATCGTTCACACGGACGAGTCGCTGTAACAAAAGAGCGGATATAAAGGCAGTGTCAGATGAGTTATGAAAACGTCAGTTTTATCTGATGAAAGGATGGAAACTATGGAGAGAAGAGCAAAAGGGAAAAAGCAGATCGCAAAACGTGTGACTGCATTTTCGCTCGCAACGGCTATGGCATTCAGCGGGATCTACGTGAACGGTCGGAAGGATGTGGCAGAGGCCGAAATGAACATCACGGATGATGCGTTTTTGCAGAAGTATGCCGAGGAACTGATCTCCCCGACGGGAATCGCCGATATGGATGTATGGAGGCCACAGAATACTGCGTACGATCAAGTGAATTTCATCATGAAGCTTCCGGATCCCGGAGAAGGTTATGCATGGTACAGCACTACTGGTGTGCCGAAGGTTGATACCGACGGCGTCTCCATTATTGATGGAATCCATGTTTCCGAATTTACCTCCGGAGACCATTTGGCTCTTTACCATGTTGTCCCGGGTGTGGCTGCGGCTGCGGAGGATGATCCGGCAACACCGGATGTGGATGAGACGGTTCAGATAGATGCCGTGGTGGAAAAGGTGAGAGAGCTTACTTCCAATTTTGTGGTTATAAACCCAATGGAAGAATCCGCAGAGGTGAAGGACAGAAAGATTGAATTGAATGATTATAACGGGGAGAGTGATCGGTCTGTCGGGATAGTTGGTCAGGGTACCGAATATGAACATGAGACGGTGACTTATAATTATTTTTCAACTCAGTATGCATATGACACTGAAACTCCTGATACCGAAAAGGCAATGGCTGATGTTTCGGGTTGGGATACGCGCAGTGCTGTCCAGAGTGCAGTCAATCAGGCCGGTGACCAGTATGACGGGGATTACAGGATCTACAAGAAGGTCACTTTAAGAGATGCGGATAATACCGTATGGATGTATTCTTCCGCAAAGTTTACCCGGGATTTTTACATGAACATTACGGGAGCAACTGTGTCTGCTGACGGGCAGAGCGGATCCTACGATGCATCCGGGAAGAAGTTTGCCATTGACAAGGTGGCTCCGAAGGCAGACGTGGTGTTTACGTTTGACACCACGGACGATACTCTCTCGGCTATCACTGTTGTAAATGACAATGATCCCACGGAAACGTACACATCTGCTGCGGGCGAGAAGTCCGTTACCATCCCGGGGGATGAGGCAAATGAAGGCGTGACCAAGAACTTTACCATCACTGTTGAGTCCGCAGGAAAAGAGTCACTTATTTACACTGCTTCTGTCGCTTATGTGGTTGCAAAGCCGAAGATTGAGAACCTTCGTGTCCAGATCCAGGGGCAGGATGCGGCGAAGGCAACAGACGGAAAGTATTATATCAACAAAGAGGATAATGACGTTAAGATCAAGGCAGATGTAAAAGCAGACGGAGCAGACGTGGCACTGCAGACGATAGAGCTTCTTGATGCATCCACCGAAAATGTTCTGGCAACCAGGACGGTGGGCGGTACGGAGGCGTATCCCGAGTTCCTGATCCCGGGCGACCTTCCCAAAGATCTGCCTGTCGGGGACAGCAGTTACAAGATCCGTGTCAAGACGAATAAGAAGGGTGAGGCTTTGTCGGATGCGATCCTTCTCTTCTACGATGTGGCTGTTCCTACCTACGGAACCGTGGAGGCAAAGCAGACGTCAAAGGGAGTGGATTATGAACAGACATCCGATACCGACGGCGTTTTTGCAGAACTCTTTTCCACAAAGCAGCCTTTGACTCTGATCACTACGGTTGTGGACAAGACCAATCCTGTCACTCCGCAGAGTGGTGTGTCTTATGTGAAGCTTTTTATGGGAGAAAACCCGGAAGCACTGACTGATGAGCAGGCGGTTACCTTTGATCCTTCCCTCGGTACGGCAACGGCAGTTATCCCGACGGATCGCCTTGCAGGTTATCAGGGGAAAACAGTTTACGCAAAGTTTGTGGCATATGATACCGCAGGCAATCCGGCTGAACGATTCATGACATTGACGTTCAGTGAAGATGAAGTTCATATCACGAAGGAATTTGTGAATCCGGTTGTGGAGCTGAATAATGAGGATGCCACCAACGTAGGTGACTTCTCGATCCGGTATACATTGCTTTCGGACGAGGAAATCGCTCAGGTGTCCTTCGATGCGAAAGCAGACGGAACACCTCTGATGCAGGAAGTTTATACTACTGCAAGTCCCGAGATGAATGCGGTGGGAATAGAAGACGGACGGTTCAAATATATCCTGACGGTTCCGATCTCCCGCACCACATCCGTGGAATATACGGATATTATTCTGAGTGCGGAAACCGTAATGGGTGCCGTAACACAGCATGTGATCCAGTGCGTTCGTATCGATCTCATCGGCGGAGAATTCTCATTTGCAGATACAGAAGTTGAGAATAAGATCGCAAATGGTGAGTGGTTCCATGATCTGGTACTTAAGGTGAACTTTAAAGAACAGAAGACCGACGATACAAATCCGAATGAATATCGGAGCGGCTTCTTCAAAAAGGTAGAACGGTCCATTCCGCCGGAAGAGATGAAGGGCGTGAAGGAAGTCTCAACCTATGTCCTGGCAGATGATCAGATGACCGGCGTGGTGGATCTTGAGATCAGTCCTTCCGATACCGATGCCGGAACGGAAGTTTCATTTAACATGTATGACAAGGTCGGAAATGTAGCTGTATTCGGACCTTATATGATCAAAGTGGATGACTCTTTCCCCAAATCCAATGACATGAAAGCCGTTTCCGGAAGTTATGTCGTTACGGATAAATCAAAGGGAGATCAGCGTCTGATCCCGAAGGATCCGATCCTTTCATTCACAACTACGGATAATATCCAGGTAGTTAAGGTTGACGCTACTCTGAACAGACCGAAGAAGGGAGACTTGGATATAAATCCCCTGCTTACGGACAATAATCTGGCTGCAACAAAGCTTAGTGAGATTCTTGGCGAGAATCCGAAGGACGGAACATACTCCCTGTTCATGGATATCTACGACCAGATGATCATTGACAATGAAGTGACACAGGAGCCGGTAAGACAGACGCTTACATTTACCGTAGATAATACATCTCCGGTTGTTACCGCGGAGTTTGATGATCCGGGAATCATTAAGAACGGTAAGTATACAAAAGAGTCTACGGTAAAGGTGGTCCTTTATGCATCAGACCTTCATCTGAATCAGAAGAGTCTGGTGGTTGCGGATAACGGCAAAAAGAAGAATGTGACCTGGGAGGAATCTCCTGCAGGCGGCGTTACGGCAGAGCTGGAGATCTCCGGTGAGGGGGCTCACAAGATCACACTTTATGCAGAGGATAAGGTTCAAAATCATAGTATCACCGATCCGCTTGCATTCGTGATCGATACCACCGATCCGGTTGTTACAACCACACTGAACGATGCTGAATACACCGAGCAGGATTTCAAATATCTTGCTGAGGCTGCAAAGGCCGGTATCACGATCAAGGATACGAACAAGGATAAAGCGCATGGCCTGACTGTTCGTGTGATCAAAGATCAGACAAACGGAACCACGGATGATACAGGTGCCATGACGGATCAGAAGGAAGGCGTTCGTACCTTTACGGACGACGCAAAGTACACGGTTCGATACAGAGTTTCGGATCTGGCAGGAAATGAAGTTACGACAGCTATCCGATTCGTAGTAGACCGGACAAAACCGACAAACGATATCAAGATCAGTGAGCCGCAGAATGCTGCGAAGTTTGCCGCCTTTAAAGAGTCGTACCGTAATCAGGACACAGGAACAAGTTATGATTACGCAAGATATTTCAACCACGATGTGACAATGAATTTTGAGGTTAAGGACTTTAACCTTACGGAAATCCTTGTCACGGACGGGGGCAATACGGTAAGACGGTACGATCGGGAGACAAAAGGATTTAATGAGGGCGCAAAAGGCGTCTACAATGCAAGCTATACAGCTTCTTCCGAAGGAGTTCATAATGTTGTGATCACGGCAAAGGATGCTTCCGGTCTTGTGTCCACGACGGAGACGGTATCCTTCGTCATCGATAAAGCAGCACCGGTGATCTCCACAACACTGAATGGAACTGCTTTCAATGAAGGTGATGCAGCAAGATATCTGAGCGGAAATGCTACGGTCGCGGCTACGGTGACCGATGTTAACAAAGATGAAAGTGACCTGACCCGCACGGTACAGATGACACCTCCGGGTTCCTCTGCTTCCACATCTTCGGCAAAGGTTGCTGAAGGCGCCGGAGATTTCACTGCAGAGGCAGATTATGTTGTAAGCTACAAGGCAGTCGATCGTGCAGGAAATGAAAGCACAGTCAGAAATGTATCCTTCCGCGTGGACAAGGTTGCACCGGAACTCACCATCACCGGTGTGGAGAATGGCGGAACCTCTACCAAGGAGGTATCGGTAACCTATAATATGCATGAAGCATTTTATCAGGATATGATCTCTTCGGCGGTAAGAGTTTACAGGAAGGTGGACGGCTCGGGTGAGACATTGCTTCGTACCGTAGACGTCAGGGGAACCGGTCTGAACTCATCGGTGACAGAGACCTTTAAGGACGATGGAGAGTATCGCTTCGAGTTTGATGCGGAGGATAAGACCGGAAATAAGGCACATACCGGATACAGCTTCATCCTGGATGCCACAGCCCCGACACTGGTACTGAACGGCGTCAAGAACTATGATAAGACCAAGTCGGATGTGGCTATGGATGTACTCCTGACCGAGAACTTCTTCAAGAGCAATACCATGAAGGTGAATGGTAACCGTGTGGATATTGAAGGCAAGAAGAATGCAGTTCCTCTGGAACAGCCGGATCCTACGAACGGAAGAGACTATAAGTACTCTCATATCTTTAAGGATGACGGTATCTACGATGTAGATGTATCCTCGAAAGATAAGGCAGGAAATCAGACGGATCAGTCGGTACATTTCACCATCGATAAGACAGCGCCGGAGATCGGTGATCTGTCCAGGTATGATGGTGTCACACTGAACCAGTTTGTATGGGATATCGACGAGAACAGTCTGGTGAAGGATCTGACTGTATGTGATGTGACCATCTATCTGGATGGCGTCGTATACGACGGAACCGCATCTCTGTCGGATGGTGCACATGTTCTCAGAGTAACGGCAGTGGATGAGCTCGGAAATGAAGCCTCCAAGGAAGTCAGCTTCATTCTGGACCAGATCGCACCGACGATCATTGTAAGCGGTATTGAAGATCAGCAGCGGATCGAGGAGCCGGTAACGGTAAAAATCTCCCTGCAGATCGGAGAGGATTCTCTGGATTCCGTAACTCTGAACGGTGAGAATAAGGTTATGGATGGCAATACGGCATCCTTCAGAGTGGATAAGGCCGGCGATTATAACCTGGTGGTTAAGGCGCATGATAAAGCCGGAAATGAGAGCACACTGGATTGGAACTTTACCTATGGTTCCAGGTTCAACTGGTGGTGGATCGTTGCAATCGGCGGCGGTGTCTGCCTGCTGGTACTGATCCTGCTTCTCATCCGCCGGAAGAGCTGGAAACAGAAGTAAAGTAATGAATATGTAAGCATTTCGCGGGCGGTGAGGGAAGCCTCACCGCCCGTGTGGCTTGCAAAACTGCGATTGACACTATCATGATTCGGAGGCGGGATATGAGATTTCGTGCGGTTGTTTTTGATATGGATGGTGTGATCTTTGATTCGGAGCGGGTTTACCGGATGATGGAACACCGTGCGGCGGCGATCTATGGGCTTCCGGATGAAAAGGTGGAGTCGTTCTGCAATCTGATCGCCGGGGGTACAAAGGACACAAACCGGAAACATTTTGAAGCCATGTTCGGTACGAACATCGATTACCTGGAATTCCGGGAAGTGGTGAACTCCGGCGTGGATGCGTACGGAAAGGATCCGGGATACGACGTGAAACCCGGGATCCGGGAGCTTTTAAATTATCTGAAGGAACAGAAACTGCTTGTGGGTCTGGCCACATCCACGGCAGGAGAGAGAGCAGAGTATCATCTGAAACGACATGGGTTATATGATTATTTTGACAAGATCATATACGGAGATATGGTGAAAAGAGGAAAACCAAATCCGGACATCTACCTTACGGCCTGTGAAACTCTGGGTGTTTCTCCGGCGGAGACGGTAGGGGTTGAGGATTCCATTAACGGAGTGATCTCCTCCGGCCGGGCGGGACTTTTCACAGCCATGGTAGTGGACCTGATCGAGCCGGATGAAAAGGCGCTGGAATATGCGGATGTGGTATTTCGTTCGGCGTCGGAATTGCAGCAGATGCTGATGAAGGAAATGCTTTCTGATTAAGAGAACTGGAACTGATATCATTTCAAAGGAAAGAAGGACAATATGGACGGAAAAAGACTGTGGAGAACGATCCGGCTGAATCTCTATCTACGCAAGGGTAAGAAGGCAAAATATATCCGGAGGAAGGGGATCTTTCAGAATTTCGGAAAGGGCAGCGGATATGCGCTTCGAACCATTCCGCTTTATCCGGAGCTGATCAGCATCGGTAATTATGTGAGGATCGCTCCGAAGGTGACATTTGTGACCCATGATGTGGTAAATGCCATCTGGAACAGTGATCCGGATTTTCCGGGACACGGAACTTACCGTGAATACATGGGCTGCATTAAGATCGACAATAATGTATTTGTGGGCGTGGGTGTGACCATTATGGCAAATGTTCATATCGGCAGTAATGTTGTGATCGGTGCAGGCAGTGTGGTGACGAAGGACCTGCCGGGAGGGTATGTCTATGCGGGGGTTCCTGCGAAACCGATCTGTACCATAGAAGAATTTGCGGCAAAAAGAGAGTCCAATATCAGGTATCCCGAAGGCTTTTCACGTACAGGAGATTCCATCGGTCCGGATTTCGCAAAATGGCTGTGGGATGATTTCCGGAAACAACGGGAAGAAAAATAAAGAATACTTTGCTTTTATGGATGAATGTGTTATAATACGGCACGGGTGTGTCTGTAACACATTAAAAAATGTGTCAGGTGAACTCTGAAAGCGGGCACTCCGCATATTTGAGTGAGGAGGATTTCATCATGGAGAGAATCAAAACTTTGACCGAGACGACCTATCAGGAGACCCAGGAGCATGGTGGATGCGGCGAGTGCCAGACATCCTGCCAGTCCGCATGCAAGACATCCTGCACGGTAGGAAACCAGAGCTGCGAGAATCAGTAAATACCGGCTTTTCCGGAACAGGTGATCCCGAATGCACCTTGTGACATTCGATCGGTCACACAGGATCGCAAATGGTCATAAATGATCATGGAAAGGGGACGATCCCTTGTGGATAGTCCTCTTTCCTTGCATGAAATGAAAGCAGGGATCAATGCCGGGGCAGATGTCCGGTTCGTCATCTGCAGGAGGGGCTGCCCTCCCGGGATATTTGATCAAATGATGATATGAGACAAGTACATCGATTTAAAAATAATGGATATAATATAGCTCTGGATGTCTGCAGCGGTTCTGTGCATGTGGTGGATGAGCTGGTCTATGACCTGATCGGCCTCTATGAGGAGTACGAGAACGTAAATGGACATTTTGAGGCAGAGGCGGCAGACGAGGCATATGCAAAGGACCGGAAGGGATCGGTAACAAAACGCCTGAGGGAGATCTATACTTCGGAGACGCCGGAATCCATAGAGGAAGCATATGACGCGGTACAGCATCTGGTGGATACCGGACGGCTGTTTACCGAGGAGAAGTATCAGGAGGCTGTGATCGACTTCAAGAAACGTAAGACCGTTGTAAAGGCTCTGTGCCTGAATGTGTCTCACGACTGCAACCTGGCCTGCAGATACTGCTTCGCAGGACAGGGAGAGTATCATGGTGACCGGGCGCTGATGTCGGCTGAAGTCGGAAAGCAGGCGCTGGATTTCCTGATTGAGAATTCCGGAAACAGACGGAATCTGGAAGTGGATTTCTTCGGCGGAGAGCCCCTCATGAATTTTGAAGTCGTGAAGGAGCTTGTGGCATACGGAAGAAAAAGGGAGAAGGAGACCGGGAAGAATTTTCGGTTTACACTTACCACCAACGGCATTCTTCTGGATGACGAGGTGATTGATTTTGCCAATAAGGAACTGAAGAATGTAGTGCTGTCCATCGATGGACGAAGAGCCGTAAATGACGCCATGCGTCCCACCCGTAACGGAAAGGGAAGCTACGACGTGATCCTTCCGAAATACAGGAATTTTCAGAAGAAGAGGAAGGGCGAGTACTACATCCGAGGAACCTTTACTCATAAAAATCTCGATTTCTGTGAGGACGTGGTAAGCCTGATGGATGAAGGCTTCAACGTGATCTCCATGGAACCGGTGGTTGCGCCTCCGGAGGAGGACTACGCCATCCGTGAGGAGGATGTGGCTTTTCTGAAGGAACAGTATGATAAGCTGGCTGCCAAACTGGTGGAGCGTGCGAGAGAGGGACGTCCGGTAACGTTCTTCCATTTCATGATCGACCTTACCGGTGGACCTTGTGTATATAAGCGCCTGGCCGGCTGCGGTTCGGGCACGGAATATCTGGCCGTTACTCCCTGGGGAGATCTTTATCCCTGCCATCAGTTTGTGGGAGATGAGAAATTCCTGCTGGGAGATGTATGGAAGGGGATCCACAGAACGGACATCGTGGAAGAATTCAAGTGCAATAACGTTTACGCAAAGGAGAAGTGTAAATCCTGTTTTGCAAGATTCTTCTGCAGCGGCGGATGTGCGGCAAATGCGTATCAGTTCCACGGCAGGATCCTTGAGGCTTACGACATCGGCTGTGAGCTGGAGCGAAAGCGTGTGGAATGTGCGCTGATGATGAAGGCGGCCCTTGCGGATCTTCCGGATGCCGTCCGGCCATCAGTCGCACCGAGAAGCAGCGGGATCCAAAGCGGCGAAGGCTGTGAGGAACCCTGTGAAACGCCATGTGATGAAACCTGCTGACAAGCGGTGATTCAATATTACAAACGATTCAAGGCATCGGAAAAGATGCTGGGATCTGACGCGGATCCCGAGGATAGTAAGGAGTAGAAAGCGATGAAGAAAGCAAAGAGAAATGCGGTGCTGGGTCTGCTGCTTTTTGTTCTGCTGGTAGCAGGAATGGTTTATACCATCCTCTTCGGTCTGGGTGAAACAAATGCAGGTCGTGCAGAAGATATCGTCCTGGGTCTTGACCTTCGCGGTGGTGTCAGCGTTACCTATGAGATCGTCGAAGAAGATGCAGACGATGCATCCATTGCGGCAACGCAGGAGAAGCTGCAGCGAAGAGTGGACAGCTACAGTACGGATGGTGAAGTATACCGTGAGGGAAGTGACCGTCTGACGGTTGAGATCCCCGTGGATACCAGCAAGTATGACCCCAACAAGATCCTGGATGAGATGGGTCGCCCGGGTACGCTGGAGTTCATGGATCCCGAAAACTACGAACTTTTCGCAGCCGGCAAAGAATACACTGCTGCACTGACCGGTTCCGATATCAAGGAAGCTCAGGGTGGTATCCGTGAGGACCAGACCACAGGTAAGAAGGAAAATGTGGTATCCCTGCAGTTTACGGATGAAGGTGCAAAGAAATTTGCGGATGTAACCGCGGCAAATGTCGGAAAGCCGGTTTATATCGTATATGACGGTAAGGTTGCCAGCGCTCCTACGGTTAATGAGGCGATCACAGGCGGAAGCGCCGAGATCAACAATATCTCTTCCTATGAGGAAGCTGAGTCTCTGGCAAGCACCATCAAGATCGGTGCACTGCCGCTTACTCTTCGTGAACTTCGTTCTCAGGTTGTAGGCGCTAAGCTGGGAAGCGATGCCGTTTCCACATCCCTTTTTGCAGGTGCCATCGGTCTCGGGATCGTGTTCCTGATCATGATCATCGTATTCCGGTTCCCCGGATTCCTGGCATCCATTGCGCTTTCTGTATATGTTATTCTGGAACTGTTCTTCCTTCAGACGCTGAACATTTCCCTGACCCTGCCGGGTATCGCAGGTATCATCCTGTCCATCGGTATGGCCGTGGATGCGAATGTCATTATCTTCACGCGTATCAAGGAAGAGATTGCGGACGGGAAGACTACAAAAACCGCCATCAAGAGTGGTTTTTCCAAGGCATTCTCCGCCATCTTTGATGGAAATATCACCACCATCATCGCCGGCCTCGTGCTTTTGGGGATGGGCTCCGGTTCGGTCAAGGGCTTTGCAAAGACCTTGATCCTTGGTATCGTTCTCTCCATGTTTACGGCACTGGTGGTAACCCGGGTTCTGATGAACTGCTTTGCAAATCTGGGAGTTACGAATAAGAAGCTCTACGGTGAGGCCCGCCATAAGAAGGTTGTAAAGTTCTCCCGTATGTTCAAGTTTACCGGTATCCTCTCACTGGTTGTGATCGCCTGCGGTATCGGCGCACTCTTTGTAAATAAGAATATGGACCATCGTGGAAGCAGCCTGAATTACAGCCTTGAGTTCAGCGGCGGTACTTCCACCACGGTTACCTTCGACAAGGCATATACACTGGAAGAGGCTGAGACCGAGGTTGCTCCGATCATTGCTGAAGCAGCAGGCATAAATGTCGGAACCATCCAGATCCAGGTTGTAGACGGAACCAATCAGGTTGTCTTCAAGACCTCCGAGCTGGACGAAGCGACACGTACAAAGGTTGCAAACGCGCTCGAGACAAAGTACAGTCTGACGGATGATAAGATCGATTCTCAGAATATCAGCAGCACCATTTCCAAGGAAATGCAGCGTGACGCGATCCTGGCAGTGGTAGTTGCATCCATCCTGATGCTGATCTACATCGCCATCCGGTTCTCGGATGTCCGCTTCGGTGCGGCAGCTGTGATCGCTCTGGTTCATGACGTCATGGTTGTGTTCATGGTTTATTCCGTGGCCTACCTGACGGTCGGCGGTACCTTTATCGCATGTATGCTGACCATTGTCGGTTACTCCATCAACGCCACCATCATCATCTTCGACCGGATCCGTGAGAATCTGCGTGAGATGAATGTAAAACAGGTTGGTTATGAGACTGTGGTAGATACCAGTATCTCCCAGACCATGACCAGAAATATCTACTCGACACTGACAACATTTGCAACCATCCTGATGCTTTATATCCTGGGAGTTGCATCACTGAAAGAGTTTACGCTGACGCTGATCGCAGGTCTTCTCTGTGGTCTCTATTCCTCCATCTTCATCACCGGTCCGCTGTGGCTGTTCCTGAAGAAGCATATCGGAAAGAAGTCGAAAGATGGCGGAAAGCAGGATGCGAAAAATCCTGCGAAGGCATAGAATCAGGAGGGGCGCCGCAAGGCACTCCGAATGCACATGATAAGGCGGTTTCCGCCGGCAATGCCGGGACGGTTCTCCCGAGACGGGAGAACCGTCCTGTGTGTTTTTATGAAGGACGGTGGTTCTCGGCACGAAGAATCGGTGGGCTCTGTAAGGCGGATGGATCCCTGCTTTGTATAGTCCGCCGAGCCGTTCCGGCATGACTGTGGGGAAATAAATTACGATATATGGGGGCTTTGACATGATAAGAGAGAAAGACTGGAGGGTTTATACGAAGCGGGCGGATTTCAGTGCTATCGCGGAACGTCTCGGAATCTCTCCGGTAATGGCTCGTATCCTGGTGAATCGGGATATGGATACAGATGAGAAGAGGGAAGAATATCTTTTCGGCACGCTGAATATGATCCCCGATGCGGGACGAATGCGTGGGATGGATCAGGCGGTTTCCCTTCTTCGGAAGAAGATTGAGAACGGGCAGAAGATCCGGATCATTTCTGACTATGATGTGGACGGTGTCACCTCCAATTATGTTCTGTACGACGGACTGAAAAGACTGGGAGCGGATGTCTCTTATGATATTCCGGACCGGATCCGGGATGGTTACGGAATGAACATCCGTATGGTGGAAGAGGCTTACGCAGACAGCGTTGATACGCTTCTTACCTGTGATAACGGAATCTCCGCCTTTGCTGCGATCGATCGGGCAAAGGAACTGGGAATGACGGTGGTCGTTACGGATCATCATCAGGTCCAGGGAGAGCTCCCCGCAGCAGACGTGATCGTAAATCCATGGCAGCCCCTTTGCGAATATCCGTTCAAGACCATTTGCGGAGTGGAAGTTGCGTATAAGCTGATCCGCAGGCTTTTTGAGGCGGACGGAAGCCCCCTGGAACCTACGGAATATATGGAATTCGTGGCTCTGGGAACGGTATGCGATGTCATGCCTGTTATCGGTGAAAACCGGATCATAGTCCGCGAAGGTATGCGGATCATGCCTTCGACTGAGAATCCTGGACTGAAAGCCCTGCTTTCCGTCAATGGTCTGCTGGACGGACGGGATATCACGGTTTATCACCTTGGATTTATCATTGGTCCGAGCATCAATTCCGAGGGGCGGCTTGCCAGTGCAAAAGAGGCTATGGATCTTCTCCTTACTACCGATCCTCTGGAAGCCGAGGAACGGGCTTTGGCCATCAAACAGCTGAATGATGAGCGGAAGTCGGCAACGGAGGCAGGAGTAGCGGCGGCGATTTCGATCATCGAGCAGGAAGGAATGTGGGAAAAGGACAAGGTGTTTGTCATCCATGTTCCGGGGATCCACGAATCTCTGGCCGGGATCGTCGCGGGGAAGATCAAGGAACGGTATTATCGTCCGACGATCATTTTTACAGATTCCGCCGAAACCCCGGAAATACTGAAAGGGTCGGCGAGATCCATACCGGATTATAACATTTTCGAAGCGCTTACCTCGGCTGCGGATCTTCTGGATCATTTCGGCGGACATCCCATGGCGGCCGGAGGTTCCGTTCGAAGAGAAAATGTAGATCTTCTGCGGAAGAGATTGAATAAGGAAGCAGCACTGACAGAGGAACAGCTGGTGGAGAAGGTATATATCGATGTGCCCATGCCCCTCTGCCATGCGTCGCTCGCCCTGGCAGAGCAGATTCAGCAGCTGGAACCCTTCGGAACCGGGAATCCGAGACCGCTTTTTGCGGATCGGGGGCTTCAGGTGGAAGGGCTGGAGCTTACTCCCAGCGGAAAGCTTTTGAAGCTGAAAGTGAGAGACCGGAACCGGAATTTCTTCACGATAAAGAGTTTTTCGCCGGAAATGCTGGTGAACGATATAAAAATGTGGTCGGAATGCGATGATTGTGATAAAATAGTAAAGTATCCCCAACTGGACCTGATCTACCGGATCTCAGTGAACGAGTATAACGGTGACCGGAGCCTGGAATTTTGGGTTGAACAATATCGAAAGCATGAAGAACAGTAACGAAGAAAAGTGGAGTGGGATCAGAATGAAAGAACTAAAGGATTATATCAAGACAATTCCGGATTTCCCCGAGCCGGGCGTAATGTTCAGAGATGTGACCAGTGTGCTGGATGACGCAGATGGATATAAGCTTTCTGTGGACGAGTTGACGAAACTTCTGGATGGCGTGGAATATGATGTTATTGCCGGTGTGGAGTCCCGGGGATTCGTTTTCGGCGGTCCCATAGCCTATAATCAGCACAAGTCTCTGATTCTGGTGCGAAAGAAAGGGAAGCTTCCGAGGGAAACGGTGGAAGCAACCTATGACCTTGAGTATGGCACGGCTACGATCGAGATGCATAAAGATGCTATAAAGCCGGGGCAGAAGGTAGTGATCGTGGATGACCTGATCGCCACCGGAGGAACCGTGGAGGCGGCAGCACACCTGGTGGAACAATTGGGCGGTGAAGTTGTGAAAATTGTATTCCTCATCGAGCTGAAGGGTCTGGGTGGAAGAGATAAGCTTGCGAAGTATGATGTGGCCAGTGCGGTTCAGTACGAAGGAAAGTAAAGCTTCCACAGGTTATTTTGAACATAGGGAATAACTGTTTTTAGTTTACATAAAACGGAAAGGAGGCACGCCATGGACGATACCATCCGTAATTTGATCAAACAGCATAAACCGGAACAGGATCTGTCGACACCGGGTGATTTTACGCCTCCGGAAGAACTGTATCAGGAGCTGCTGAGGAGAATCCGCAAATATCATCCTTCCGACGATTTTTCCATGATCGAGAAGGCATATCGTGTTGCATATGACGCCCACGAAGGACAGAAGCGGAAGTCCGGGGAACCCTATATCATTCATCCGATCTGTGTGGCTATCATACTCGCGGAGCTGGAGATGGATAAGGAGACCATCGTGGCCGGACTGCTTCATGATGTAGTGGAAGATACGGTCATGACTAACGAAGATGTGACTCGCGAGTTCTCCGCCGAAGTGGCGCTTCTGGTGGATGGTGTAACCAAACTGACACAGTTGAATCTGTCTCAGGACAAGATCGAGATCCAGGCGGAGAACCTCCGCAAGATGTTCCTCGCCATGGCAAAGGACATCCGGGTGATCATCATCAAGCTGGCGGACCGTCTGCATAATCTTCGGACACTTCAGTATCAGTCCCCGGCGAAGCAGGTGGAGAAGGCCCGTGAGACCATGGACATTTATTCACCCATTGCTCACCGGCTTGGTATTTCCAAGATCAAGATCGAGCTGGATGACCTGTGTATGCAGTATCTCTATCCGGATATCTACACGGATCTTCAGAAGCGGATCGATGAGAGACTGCTGGAACGGGAGGCCTTTATCACCCGCATGGTGGATGAGGTCAAGGAGTGCATCCACGATGCCGGGATCGAGGCTCAGATCGACGGACGTGTGAAGCACATGTTCAGCATTTACAAGAAAATGAAGACCCAGGGGAAGACGCTGGAGCAGATCTATGATCTCTTTGCGCTCCGGATCAAGGTAGCAACCGTCATGGACTGCTATGCGGCACTGGGAATCATTCATGCAAAATATAAGCCGATTCCGGGACGTTTCAAGGACTACATCGCCATGCCGAAGGCGAATATGTATCAGTCCCTGCATACCACTCTCATCGGAAATGAGGGGCAGCCCTTTGAGATCCAGATCCGGACCTATGAAATGCACCGCACTGCGGAATACGGTATCGCGGCGCATTGGAAATATAAAGAGAGCGGTTCTTCCAATGTCTCCCGGGAAGAGGAGAAAATGAACTGGCTTCGGGAGATCCTGGAGTGGCAGAGCGATACGACGGATAACCGGGAATTCATGCGCGCGGTGAAGACGGATCTGGATGTGTTCCAGGATCAGGTTTACGTCTTTACGCCGGCGGGGGATGTAAAGCAGCTTCCGAAGGGCTCCACTCCCATCGATTTTGCATATCTCATCCATACTGCGGTGGGAAATACCATGACCGGGGCGAAGGTCAACGGCAGCCTGGTTCCCATCGAGACGGAACTGCATACGGGAGATCAGGTGGAGATCCTTACCTCAGGCAACTCCCGTGGTCCGAGTCTGGACTGGCTGAATATCGTAAAGAGCACACAGGCGAAGACAAAGATCAATCAGTGGTTCCGGCAGGAGCACAAAACAGTTAATATTCAGAAGGGCAAGCTGGCGGTTGAAGAATACTGCCGAACCAGGGGAATCCCTGCAGCGGAGATCCTGGTACCGGAATATATGCAGCCCACGCTGAAGAAATACAATTTCCCTGACTGGGACAGCCTTATGGCGGCTGTCGGACATGGCGGAATCAAGGAGGGACAGGTCGTCAATCGCCTTCTTGAGGAGCAGCGCAGGATCATCGAGAAGGATAAGTCGGACGAAGATCTTGTGGCTGAAATCCGTCGCGGAAGGAAGGTATTTGAAGTTCCCAAGGATGGCATCGAGATCCGGGGGATCCATGACGTAAAGATCCGTTTCCCCAAGTGCTGTTCTGCGGTTCCGGGGGATGAGATCGTTGGCTTCATCACCCGCGGACGTGGTATCTCCATTCATCGGACGGATTGTGTAAATGTGGTCAACATGAGCGAAGCAGACCGGAACCGGATGATCGAAGCAGAATGGGCAGGCGGTGAGACCGGAGCGGAATATGTGACGGAGATCGACATTTTCGTAACCGGCCGACAGGGAATCCTGTATGAGATCACAAAGATCTTTAAAGAGGCCCAGGTGGATATTAAAGGGTGCGTGACCCGGCCTGCAAAACAGGAACGGATGACCATCACCATGCAGATCGGAGTAAAATCCAGAGATCAGCTGACCTACCTTACTGCGAAGATCCGCAGTGTGGAAGGCGTGATCGATATCGAACGTACCACCGGCGGCTGACGGAATGATAAGGAGCAACTTATGGCTGAACTGAACATTATTTCTGCGGTCCTTGGACCCATTATGACAAATTGCTACACGGTATCCAACGTTCAGACCAAGGATACTGTGATCATAGATCCGGCGGACAGCGGTGATCATCTGGTTGCCATGATCGAGGATCAGGTGCTTGTACCGAAAGCGATCCTTCTCACCCATGGTCATTTTGATCATTGTATGGCGGTACCGCGGCTGAAAGAAGCGTATCCTGAGATTCCGGTGATCATCGGAAAGGATGATCTGAAATACCTGCAGGATCCCATGTTGAATCTGTCCGTTCCTTTTACGGGGGAAGCTTTTACCTGTGATGCGGACCGGACGGTGGAGGACGGCGAGGTTTTGAATATCCTCGGAACGAAAATGCAGTGCATTCAGGTGCCGGGACATACTCCGGGGGGCATGTGCTTTTATTTCCCGGAACAGCACCTTCTCTTTGACGGAGATACTCTGTTCTCCGGCAGTGTGGGACGGACGGACTTCCCCGGTGGAAGCCAGGATGCCCTGATGAATGGGATTCGTACAAAGCTCTTTACGCTTCCGGAGGAGACACTGGTTTTCCCGGGACATGACAGAGCAACAACGATCCAGAGCGAAATCACTGGAAATATGTATTTCTGAACCATGCACATTCGCCACGTCGATCCCTGCGCGAGCTTGCTCGCAGGCAGGGATTCGATGTGACGAATGTATACGGCGAAGCCGCGCATCGACGAATGCGAAGCATTCGGAGAGGCGGCATGGTGAAGAAAAAAAGGATTTCGAGCGAAGCCGCGCATCGACGAATGCGAAGCATTCGGAGAGGCGGCATGGTGAAGAAAAAAGGGAGTGCCATGTGAAGGAGGAGAGGGACATCCATGATCCTGCTGGTAGAAAATGACCCTACCTATACCAACGATCTTCGGGCTATGCTGCAGGCATTCTATGCAGAGGAGAAGATTCAGGGAGCCACCCCGAGAGAGGTGGCAGATTACAAGAAGGAACTCTTTCAGGAGTTCCGGTTTGTTTTTACTGCGCTTTTTCAGGAACGGCATACCCGTCTTCGGCTGGAAGAAGGCGGAAAGGTAGTCTTCACGGCATATATCAATGGAGATTATGAGGATAAGGCAAAATTCAGGAACAAACTGAAGCTTGCGTCTTACCGGCTGCTGTCCGATTATACGGGACGCGAACTTCCCTGGGGAAGCCTTACCGGCATGCGCCCCACGAAGATCGCGTCGAGAGCCCTGCGGGACGGTCTGGAGCGGGATGAGATCATCGACGGATATATGGAAGCCTATCAGGTATCCGAAGAGAAGGCAACCCTTGCGGTGGATGTGGCCATCCGGGAAAGGGAGATCCTGGAGTCGGTGGACCCTCGGACGGACTACTGTCTCTATATCGGGATTCCGTTTTGTCCTTCAAGATGTCTTTATTGTTCCTTCACTTCGTATCCCATCGATATGTACGCGCAATCCGTCAGTGATTATCTGGATGCGTTGATCCGGGAGCTGCAGATCATATCTTATGTA
>CAMPAX010000014.1 GCA_946633495.1 uncultured Lachnospiraceae bacterium
GACGCTCTTTACGACTGTTTCGGTTCCGTATCCAATACGATCCCGTCCACCAGGATCTCAACCACCTCTGCCAGCGCATCCTGGTAGCTGATGCCGTTTCTCTGAAGGATGTCTCTCCTGAAGAACTGTTCCAGCGAGGACTCATACATCATCTTGAAGATCGGGATATTGATCTTTCGGATCACGCCCTCTGTCATACCCTGTTCCAACATGGCGATGGTCGCTTCCCATCCTGTCTCCAGCCGCTCCTCCACAAGTGTATAGATCTCCGGATACTTGTCCCGAAGCTCATACACACCCTGGAAATTGATATCCTTATATGCCTCCGGAAATACTGCCAGGATCTTCCGGATCTTGTCCACGGTTGAAAGATTCTCATCCCACAGTACATCCGCTTCGCTCTCCTTGATGGTGGCAAAGACATGCTCTACCATCTCAACCAGAAGCTCATCTTTACCTTCCACCACCGTATAAATGGTCTTCTTGCTCATTCCCAGCTTATCCGCCAGATCATCCATGGTAAACTTGATCCCCTTCTCCTGGAAACAGGTGACGGCCCCCTCCATGATTCGGTCCCTCAGTTCCATTTGCGCCCCCTTTCTAAAGCACTGCAGCGCTTACGTGATGGTTTCCTTGATTCCCCCAGACCCCGGAAACGATTTATTTATTTCCAGTTTCTATACCTTCATAGTAACAAAAAGAAACACAACGGGCAAGAAACGATGTGAACAAAAATCGTTTCTGCCCGTTGTGCATTGTGCCGAATCCCTTTCTTTGGATCCGTTTTATTCCGTCAATTTTCCCAAATACCGTCTGCCGACCACAGGCAATCCGCTTATTCTTCCGTGGTTGTTTCTGTTGTCGTTTCGGTCGTCTGCTGTGTGGATCTCTCTGTCGTCGGAGCCTCCGTAGAAGGAGTCGAGGGCTTTGCAGCCGAATCCGTGTCGATCCCCAGCATGATCTGTGCAGCCTCGTCGCCTACGATGGTGGACGGCAGCTGACCGTTCCAGTTCTCATAATATTTATTTCTGAGAACGTTGGAATCGATGGATTCCGACAGCTTCCGGTTTGCTTCCGCCTCAGCTTCCGCGGCAATCAGCTTTGCATTTGCTTCTGCCTGTGCCTGAGTCTTCCGAACCTCAGCGTCTGCGGATGCTTTCTCGATATTCTTCTTATTCTCGATCTGCTGCGTCTCGTAATCGATCTGCGCCTGCTGCTTCTTTGCGATCTTCTCATCGTATTCCTGATCAAACTTCGCTTCGGAGATAACGACTTTGTTCACATAGACAACCTGCTGACCGTACTTTTCATCCAGAGACTTCTGAATATTATCCTTCGCAATGGGTTCCAGCACGCTTCGGTTTGTACAATCCACGGGAGACAGTGTCTTGGAAGAGGTCTTGATCGCGGACGCAACCAGCGACTCCTTTACGAGACCATCCTCGTAATTCGTTACATTTGCATAGATCCATGCCGATTTCTCCGGATTGATCTGATAGGTGACGGTAATGCCCTGGAACGTAACCTCATTCCGCTCACTGGTCTCTGAAACGATATCTCCGTCGAAACGGATATCCTGCTGCTTGTTGTTCACCATCACGATCTGCTGGATCACCGGCAGATGGAAGTTGAAACCATGGGGCAGCGTAAACTGTTCAACCTGTCCGAAGGTCACACGCACACCGGTATATCCGGTGGGAATGATAGTAAAGGACATGGAGAAAATGACACTCATTACACCCAGCACCGCCAATGTGATCACCGCCGGTTTCGGATTTGGTCCGCCAACCTCGATGACCTCTCCGTCTCCGTCCTTCTTTTTACTGACCGCATTTGATACCTTCGACCTTACGCCGATGACGATGGCTGCAATGATCAGAATCGCTCCAAGTCCCGCAAAGATAGTGTTTAACATAGTAATCGCCTCCTGTTCCGATCCATACTTCGCACGTACGTGCTCCGTAAGGTTTCCATATCGCACGATTGCGATATGAGCCCTATTGTATCACAGCGGAGGCCCTCCTTCGTTGAAATTGTGTTATTATACGCGTCCTATCGTCCGAAAATCGCTACGATAGAATTGCTGCTTATCCGATATAACTGCATGCCGCCAATGCTGCAACAGCGCCATCCGAGGCTGCCGTAGCCAGCTGCCTTACCTGCTTTGTCCGGCAGTCACCTGCCACAAAGATTCCCTTCGTCCCGGTCAGGCAATCCTCCCCGGCCATAACATAACCGGCGGTATCCAGTTCGGCTACATCCGCAAAATCCCGGTTCTCCGGCTCCTGTCCGATGGCGATGAAAAGTCCCTCGATCTCCAGTGTCCGAACCTCCCCGGTTACCTTGTCCGTTACTTCGATGCCTGACAGACGATTTGTCTCATCCGAAGTAATAAGACTCGTCACGGTGGCATTCAGAACGAACTCCACATTTTCCTTCGCCCGAAGGGATTCCAGAGTCTGCGGTTCGCCCCGGAAGCCTTCACGTCTATGGACCACATAGACCTTACTGCAGGCATTGGATAGAAACATCGCATCTTCCAGAGCGGTATTTCCGCCGCCATTTACCGCAACGGCCTTGCCCTTATAAAATGCACCGTCGCAGGTCGCACAGTAAGATACACCGAACCCTGTCAGCGCATCCTCGCGGTCGATCCCCAGCTTCCGGTTCTTTGCGCCCGTAGCTATGATCACCGCCGGAGCATCATAACTTGTCCCACCGGAGGTAACAACGCGCCACAGGTCTTTACCTGCCTTTCCGGAATCGGAGGTTCCCTCATTCCCGGTTCCCTCCGCATCGGAAAATGCAGAATCCGTATTTTCATCTACTTTTTGAATATGAACTGCCTTATCAAAGACAACTTCCGCTCCCAGTCCCGTCGCCTGCTCATAGAGAGCCATGGCAAAGTCAAAACCGGATATGCTTTTGATCCCCGGATAGTTTTCCACCTCCGGTGTATTGACGATCTGTCCGCCAAATGTCATGGCCTCAAGAACCAGCGCCCGTTTTCCTGCACGCTGCACATAAATCGCCGCAGAAAGACCTGCCGGTCCCGCACCGATGATAATGACATCAGCCATAAAACCTCCTATATATCTAACGCTTCGCGCTTTCCGTACTTCGCGATCACTTCAGGAACTCAGCCAGCGCCTGTTTCGGCTTAAAGCCCACGGAACGCTTCACTTCCTGCCCATTCTCGAAAAGAACCAGACAGGGGATCGAGCTGATCCCGTACTTTACTGCCGCTCTTTCGGCTGCATCCACATCGATTCCCACAAATTTCACATCCGCAACCTCTGCGGAAAGCTGCTCTACCACCGGAGAAAGCATCTTGCAGGGTCCGCACCATGTTGCCCAGAAATCCACAAGCACTTTGCCTTTTGCCTTTTCTACTTCTTCTTCAAACTGATCTTCTTTGATCTGTAATACTGCCATATCGGTTTCCTCCTTATAAATATCTTATATCATTGTCTTCGGTTTCAACCGACGATGTTCTTACCCCATAGGACGACTGTTGCCTGAAACCGACCTTCGTATCTATATCGATGCAGCGCCTGCTTTTGAAACCCGACGGCGCCGCATCCATGCTTCGCATACGATCTGCTGTTACAAAATGGTCTCCTCGGAGAAAGGTTCGCCTTGTTTCATATTTTATCATGCCATGAAAATCACCGCAACAAAAAAGAAATGCGCATCACCGACGCAGAAGACCGGTGCTGCCATGCACAAAAAAATGCCCGGCTGTAACGCCGGACAGGAAAACCTTTTGTTTTTCAATTGTCTGCTTCATGGGCCGCACACCGGTCCCCGCGTCTACTGTTTCGGAATTATCTGGTGCCGTTCACTACTTTCGAGATTCTGTCAGTCTGCTCCTTCAGATCATCATAGAACTGCTGATCTGACACACCTTCCGGCTTTGCATCCATTGCTTTGGTAAGCAAACCGATGACTCCCATGGACTTCAGCCCGTCTGCACCTGCAACAATATATTCGGCGTTTCCGTCTTTTACAGCGGCATCCTTCACCTTGTCAGCCAGACCGATCATTCCGACCTGACCGAGGAATACGATCACGATACCAATGATGCCGCAGATCATTCCGCCCCGCTTTCTCTTCTCAGCCTCGCCAAGACTCTTGTTCTTCTTAATCTGGAAGAAGATCGCAAGACCTCCGAGAACTGCCACAATACCTACGCCGAGCCAGCCTGCCACGATCGCACCCATCGTGCCCAAAATAAGTGCGATAATACCTAATGCCAATGCCATAACTCTACTCTCCTTTTCAATCATTTTTTCCTTTACTCTGTAACCGGGGACTTCCGTTCCCCTGTTCCATGTATGCATAATAACATGGGAAGCTTTACAACTTCTTTACAGATTATAACTTCTTTTCAAAAAAACATCCATGAGAAAAATTAAAAAAAAGAGTCGATGATCCGGACATCCCCGGCACTATGAAACCGTCTTCCGCCGTACTTTTTCGAAAGAAAATGTATCAAGAAATTTTTTTGCCCGCTCGGTTTTCGGATTGGTGAAGAAACCGCTTCCCGTATCCTCTTCCACGATCCCACCCTGATCCAAAAAGATTACCCGGTCCGCAATAGCCTCAGCAAATGCCATCTCATGGGTTACAATCACCATGGTCCTGCCCTGTTCCGCGAGGCGGAGTAGAACGTCCAGAACCTCCCGGATCATCTCGGGATCCAGTGCCGCCGTCACCTCATCAAAGAGCAGCACCTCCGGCTGCATCGCCAACGCACGGACGATCGCCACCCGCTGTCTCTGACCGCCCGATAGTTCCCGGGGGAAGGAGGCCGCTTTCTCCGAAAGCCCTACGCGGTCCAAAAGTTCCAGAGCTTCCTTCTCCACGGAACGCCTGTCCCTTCCCTGCACCTTTACCGGAGCCAGCGTGATATTGTCCAGCACACGTTTATGGGGAAAGAGTTCATAACTCTGAAAAACCATGCCAACCTTCTGTCTCACCTTTACCAGAGACTTCTCGGACCGGCCATCACCATTTACAACCTCACCAAGGTATGTGATCCTTCCTGCCTGGATCTGTTCCAGACCGTTCATGGTTCGGAGCAGCGTACTTTTCCCGCAGCCCGACGGGCCAAGGATCACCAGCACCTCCCCCTCGCGGACAGACAAAGAGACATCCGAAAGCACCGTGTTGTCCCCGTATTTTTTTGTTATATTTTCCACCCGGATCAGTTCTTCACTCATGTTCAACTCACTTTCCGGTCAAAGGACCATCTTTTTTCCAGCTGTTTCGCCGCCAGGCTGATGGGCCAGCACGCCAGGAAATACAGAAGAAAGATCAACGCATATACCCCGAAGGCAGCCTGAGGTGAAGAAGTACGGTTGGCTTCTATGATCTGCTGCCCGGTCTTTAAGACCTCCACCACACCGATCAGCATCACCAGGCTGGTGGTCTTGATCATACGGGTAATGAGATTGATGGACTGCGGGATCAGCCTCCGGATGGTCTGAGGGACAATTACGGAAATGTTCGTCTGCCAGGGTGTGAGTCCCAGCGCCGCCGCACTTTCATACTGGTGTTTCGGGATGGCGATCAGCGCCCCCCTGGTAAGGTCCGACATTTCCGCAGTGCCCCAGAATGTAAATACGATGATGGCGGAAAGCTCCGCATCCAGATTCCACCCAAACACCCGGGTCGCTCCGAAGAAAACAAGAAACAGCAGTACCATCTGCGGCATGATCCGGACAAATTCAAGGTACAGCCGTGTTATGATCCGGATCGCCCGGTTCTTCTTCGTCATCAGGATTCCTACCAGAACCCCAAGGGGAAGGCTGATGGCTACTGCGATCAGGCTGATGCGGAGCGCTACCCAAAGCCCTTCCAAAAGACGTGTGAAGTTTATTCCTTTGAAAAGTACATCAAATCCGAGTGCACTCATACCAGCTTTTCCTCCCTTTTTCTCTTCGAAGAACTCCCGCCCCCGGATTCAGCTTTCGCTCCAGCCAGCTTCCCAGAAGGGACACCGGGAGAAGGATCAGAAGATAGAAAATGACAAGAAGCAGAAGACACTCTTCTGTCTTGTAATACAGTCCGATCAGATCCTTTGCAGTGAACATGAGATCCATCAGGCTGATGGCTGAGAACACACTGGTCTCCTTCAACAGGAAGATCACATTTGCCGTAAATGACGGAATGCTGACCGACACCGCCTGCGGCAGGATCACGTGCCGCATGGCAAGACGCCTTGTCATCCCCAGAGCAAGCGCACTTTCCAGCTGGGAGTTCTCAACTGTGGTAAAGCCGCTGCGGAAGGTCTCTGCCATGTATGCCCCTCCTAAAAGAGCAAGTCCCAGAATCCCGCAGAACTCCGCGGAAATGGCGATCCCCAGCTTCGGAAGCCCGAAATACAGGAAAAAAAGCTGCACCAGAAGCGGCGTATTTCGAAAAAGCTCGATATATGCGCCTGCGATCCTGTGCAGCACCGGTGTCCTGTAATATCGGATCAGTGCGGTGACCAGGCCGATCACAATGGACAGCAGGATCCCGCACCATCCGATCCGGAGGGTTAATCCGAGTGCATCTATGTACATGGGCAGGTAATCATTAATCACTTCCCAGCTCATATCGTTTGTTACCTCTCTGTTTGATGATGATAGGGTCAAATGGTTCCAGCTCCCCATCCGGATACATCCGACGTCTGCCTCATGCCAAAGAGGCAGACGTCAGGCCACCCGCCTTCGGTCGATCCTCCGGGAAAGAACCATCCCGATCCACTGAAGAAGCTGCATCAGTAAGACCAGAACCGCCACGGTGATCAGCATGACCTCCGTTTCATACCGGTAATATCCATACCGGATTGCGATATCCCCAAGTCCGCCGCCACCGACGATCCCTGCCATGGCCGAGTATCCCAGGATGGTACCCAGGGCGATGGTAACGCCCACCAAAAGGGAAGTCCGTGCCTCTGCAATAAGCACGTTCCGAATAATGGTCATTTTTCCGGCCCCCAGACTGATGGCCGCTTCGATCACGCCCCGATCCACTTCCTTCAGAGAATTTTCCACCATCCGCGCGATCAGCGGTGCCGCGGCAACCGTCAGCGGAACGATAGTCGCCGTCGTCCCGTAGCTTTTGCCCACCACCAGCTTCGTCAGCGGCTGGATGAGAATGAGAAGGATCAGAAAGGGAACGCTTCTCGTCACATTCATGATCAGATCCAGGGTCCGGTACAAAAACTTATTCGGAGCGATCCCGTCCTTGGACGAGATCGTCAGCAGAACTCCCAGCGGAAGTCCGATCACATATCCGATCAAAGTGGAGAGGAGAACCATTTGCAGGGTTTCCCAGGTGCCTGCCCCGAGGACTGGCAGTATTTCAGACAGCTGCATATTGTGCCTCCTTTTCTTCCTCCGCTTCCTCCAGCGCCTCAACCTGCTCCGTCAGAAGCAGCCGTTTCGCTGCGTTGGATCTCGGATGCGTGAATACCTCCCTCACCGTCCCGGTCTCGGCAACCACACCGTGATTCAGCACGGCCACCCGGTCGCAGATTTCCTGGATCACACGCATTTCATGGGTGATGAGGACGATGGTGATGTGATATTCACGGTTAATGTTTTTCAGTAACCGCAGAATATCTCTGGTGGTCTTCGGATCCAGGGCACTTGTGGCTTCATCCGAAAGAAGGATCTTCGGCTGACCTGCAAGCGCCCGGGCGATTGCCACTCTCTGCTGCTGACCGCCGGACAGCTGGACCGGATAAGCGTTCTGCTTATCCGCCAGCTCCACGACTTCCAGATACTTCTTCGCCTCTTCTCTGGCTTCTTTCTTCCGGAGTCCGGCGATCTCCAGGGGAAAGGCAACGTTACCCAGGACATTTCGCTGCATCAGCAGATTGAAATGCTGGAAGATCATTGCGATATCCTGCCGCTCTTTTCGAAGCTCGGCCGCCGTGAGTCGGGACAGATCCTTTCCATTCACGGAAACCTTTCCGGTTTCCGGCCGCTCCAGATAATTGATGCAGCGGACAAGAGTGCTCTTCCCCGCACCGGAAAGACCGATCACTCCGAAGATCTCGCCTTCCTCAATGGATAGACTGACCTCACGAAGTGCCTCAACCGTACCGGCTTTTCCGCTATATGATTTGCTAATATTTGTCAGTTCAATCGCTGCCATGCCGTGCCATATCCTCATTTCGATTATTTGAAGGGAATTACAGCTCCGTCATAGGTATCTACGATAAATTGACGGATCTCTTCTGACTCCAGAGCCTTAACCAGCGCCTGGGTCTTCTCGCTGTTTTCCTGTCCTGCCTTTACTGCAATGATATTTACATAGGTCTTTGCCGCTTCGGAATCAGCTGTCTCATATGCGATCGCGTCCTTGCCAACGGACAGGCCTGCCTCCAGAGCGTAGTTGCCGTTCAGAACCACAAATGCCACTTCATCCCGTACTCTGGATACCTGTGCAGCCTCCAGCTCCTGGATCTTCAGATTCTTCGGATTCTCTACAATATCCAGTGTGGTTGCGGTGAGACCGGCATCATCTTTCAGCTTGATCAGACCATTTGCCTGCAACAACAGGAGGGCTCTGGCTTCATTGGTCGTATCATTCGGTACTGCGATGGTGTCTCCGTCTGCAATATCCGCAAGGATGGCTTTCTCACCCGGATAGATGCCGAAGGGTTCATAGTGAATGCCTGCTGCGGATACCAGTGAGGTTCCGTTTTCCTTATTGAAATCATTAAGATACGGTACATGCTGGAAATAATTTGCGTCGAATTCACCTGACTCAACTACAAGGTTCGGCTGTACATAATCCTCAAACTCTGTTACCTGCAGATCCCAGCCCTCTGCTGCCAGAATCTCCTTTGCCTTTGCAAGGATCTCTGCGTGAGGTGTGGGAGAAGCTGCTACTGTGATGGTTCCTTTTTCTTCCGGTGCTGCGCCTTCTGTCTTTGCTTCGTCTGCATCATTTTTGGAAGCGCCGTTTGCAGGAACCTCGCCGCCCTCGATCACCAGAGTATCTTCAAACTCTGTGCCATAGGTGCCGACCAGGGTTGCTTCATAATCCGCATGGAAGAACTTCTCGCCCGCCAGAGACTTGATCTCGTCATTCAGCCAGTTCAAAAGGGTTGTATTTCCTTTGGAAACCGCCGGAGCGATGGTATCTGCACTGCCGAGAGCATCAATCCCTACGGTGTAACCTGTGTTCTCCTTCGCAAATGCGATGACCTCGGTGTTGTCATTTGCCCAGGCAACACCTGTGCCGTTCTCAAACGCGCTCTTCGCTGCTGCATAGGTATCAAACTTCTGAAGCTTGATGTCCGGATGGTTCTTCTCCAGATAGGTTTCCGCAGTGGTTCCGGAGATGACAATGATCTGATCCTCCGCCTTCACCTCTGCAAGATCCTTGATCACGCGGCTGTCATGAGAAACAACGCCGAGAGATACATTCATGTACGGGAGTGCGAAATCAACCTCTTCCGCACGTTCCGGGGTTACTGTGAAGTTTGCCAGGACAATATCAACCTTACCTGTCTTCAGGAATTCGATGCGGCTGGCTGCTTCGGTGGAAACATAGTTGATCTTTACACCCAGATCCTTTCCGATCCGTTCCGCAAAGTACACATCATAGCCCTGATAGGAGCCGTTCTCATCCACATATCCGAAGGGGGATTTGTCGGAGAAGACACCGATGTTCACGGTACCGTCTGCCTTGATCTCATCCAGCGTCCGGTAGATCGCCTTGCCGGCTTCCGCAGCGCCCTGTGCGTCAGTGCCCTTAGCCGCTGCCGTATTTCCGCCTTCGCTTCCGCATCCTACCAACAGTGCCAGAGATGCGATGCTGGTCAGTCCGAATGCAGCGATCCTCTTCAGGATGCTTTTCCTGTTGCTTTTCTTATCCTGTAATTTCTTTCTCATTTTATCTTTCCTTCTTTCTGTTGTTCTGTCATTTCGACTTTCGTCTGAATCTATGTTCGTTTCGGGTTATCTGTTTTACATCCATACAGTTCCAACATCGCCGCCCCGGCGGCATTCGCTTTGCAACATTTATCATTCTCATGCTGTCTCCTTTCTGGTATTTTCATTCCATGTCGCCATGTCCGGATCAACCTCGATCCTGCACGGCTTACCTTGCTATCGCTCCATTGCGCAAAAAAAACCGGAATCTCATGGAGATCCCGGTTTCCCTGGGGTGTGCAGCATATCACTATGCTATCGGAGCGCACGGCAACCAGCCGCCGTCCTGCAGCACCCAATGATCCGGGATCTTTGCAGCATACAGCAGCACATGCACATATTCGAAAATGTCGCATACTTACGTTTCATGCCGTGTTTCCTCCATTTGAATTGGTGTTCGTGAATTAATGTTCCTGAACAGTTTTGGATTATATACCCATTTACCTATCGTGTCAATAGGTTTTTTGTATTTTCATGTGACACTCTTTTACTTTATAACGACAGGGTACCGATCCCCCTGTCAGATCCCGGACAGGATTCCCGGTATCTCCTCCGGCCGCTCTGCGAAACAGTCTGCGCCCTGCTCCACCAGAAAATCCTTCTCCCGAAATCCCCAGAGTACGGTGATACAGGGCAGTCCCGCTGCCCGGGCCGTTGCCAGATCCACTTCGGAATCCCCGATATACACTGCATCCTCCTGCTTTGCGCCCATTTCCTCAAGTGCGGCAAAAACCGAATCCGGCGCCGGCTTTCTTCGGATATCCGCCCGGTTTCCGATGGCTACCTTCACGTAGTCGCCAAAGAAATGCTTCGCCAGATCTTTCACTGCTTCATCTACTTTATTTGAAACGATGGCCATCCTGCAGCCCTGTTCCGATAGTATCTTCATCAGCGGAAGAATCCCGTCATAGGGTACCGTATTATCCATGGAATGCTCCGCGTAGTACTCTCGGAACAGTCGGATCAGTTCATCGATCTCTGTATCCGGAAGTGACGGTTCCGCCTGCTGAAACGCATAGCGGATGCCATTTCCGAAGAATTTCCGCATCTCTTCCAGAGAATGTTCTGACAGACCTTTCGTCCGGAGGGCATAGTTCACTGCCTCCTTAAGATCCTCCAGCGTATAAAGCAGAGTTCCGTCCAGGTCAAATATGATCGTTTTTCTCATTGGTCGCTCCTTTTTTTGCATCCATGTAAAACCCTTTCATCATTTCCTCAAAGGCTCTGAGCAGACTCGGATGCCGGATCACGATACAGGACAACGGCGAACGGCTTTTCGTCAGGATCACTGCCTTCCCATGGATCAGGTAGAGATTCACATATCTCAGCAAATGCCCGCTGCTGAACACGAGTTCTACATTTTTATAGCCTTCAACAACCTTCCTGATCACGGAAAGGTGATGTCGGTATTCCTCATAATCATACTCCACCGCAAGATCCGCTCCCAGATCCGCAAGAGAAAGCACGACCGGATTCTTCTGAAACTCTTCCCTGGAAAGATCCGGTACAAATAACCGAATGTGATGGTTCCCGCTGTTTTTTTTCATCACGTTCCATCGCCTTACTGCCCTTTTTATGATCAGCTCCCTTTCTTCCTCGGGCATTCCTGCTTTTTTCATATAGAGATCGATCTCTTCCGGTTTCAGAAACGCAGCCGGCAGATAACTGTAGCTCTGGCTCCGGTTTCCCTGTCCCAGAAGCTCCGCGAAATCCGCGATCACCCGGTCATATTCGCCCGGCTGGTAGATTTGAAGAAGCGGCTGCGCCTGCTCCATCAAACGCTCTGCCCTTTTCCTGGCATATTGAAGCTCCTTCGCATGATTCGTAAGGATATGGATCCCCTCATCTGTATGTCCGGTAACTGCCTCGCCAAACAGAGCCAGTCCGCCGGAGAGCCAAAGCTGATGTGTAAAAAGCTCCCCATGGCTCTTCGGCAGCCAGTAAGCTTCCACCTGACCGGTCAGATATAACGGAAGATGAAGTTCAAGAATAAATAACATGTCCTTTAGAGGACGATGTACATTTTGAATGATCCGAATCTTCAGTCCCCGGTGCAGGAGCGCGCTGAGACCAAGGATATATTGTTTTACGAACTCCGCTCTTTCCGCCATCTCCTCTACCGAAATATCCGTATAAAAAAATACCGGATCATTCGATCGATTCAGAACCGACAATCGGAAAAACTCCACCTGTATTTCCAAGATCGCGGAAAGTCCGACGGCGACCTGCCTTTTCGGTACACTGACCTCAGGACGCACCAGCTGGTTGACACGATCCATATTTACGGATTTAAAGAAATCCACCAGGTCGATCTCCTCGACCTCACGAAGAAGCCGCCGAATGGGATGGAGTGCAACCTTCTCCGTATTGGTATTGAGCCAGTCAAGCAGCACATCCGTGCATTTTTTCTCATTTTTCAGGTCATCCAGCGGAATCCGAAGAAGGATCGAAAGAGTCTCCTCCTGCCCGCGTTCCTTCGCTTTTTTCGAAACAAGGGTTACGACCTGCAGGTTAAATGCTTTCAGCTCCGATGGTTTTCTTTTTCCGGACATGATCCGGGAGATATAGGAAGGATCGAAGGATAGCTCCCGGGCCAGCTCCTTACTGCGGATCCCCATGATCTCCATCAGCTGATGAAGATTGGTAAGATAGGTTTCATAGGACACCTCTATACCTGTGCCCAGAATGTCGTAAAACGTATTGTAGATCTCGTCGGCCGACAGGGAAAGCTCCTCCACCGCAGCTGCCCGGATCATCGCCTCCGAAAAACTTCGAAGTTTTTTTTCATCCGAAGAAGGCATCCTCTCGCCGCTGCGATAGCGGCTGAGGGTGCTCTCCGAGATCCCCGCCTCCCTGGCAAGTTCCCGGCCGCTGATGCCGAGTTTGGTCATATACATTTGAAGCTGCTCTGCAAAGGTCAATGGTTCTCTCCTTTGAAAAATGATACAGTCTTCTCTGTCCGTAAAGACCCGGTCATGCGGTCATGCCGGTATACAGGTGATAGTACCGCCCTTTCTCTGCCAGAAGTTCCTCATGATTTCCTCTTTCCACCACGCGGCCCTTCTCCAAAACCAGGATACAGTCGCTGTTGCGGACCGTGGACAGCCGGTGGGCGATAACAAATGTAGTGCGCCCCGCCATCAGACGGTCCATTCCCTCCTGTACGATCTTCTCGGTACGGGTATCGATGGAAGAGGTTGCTTCGTCCAGGATCAGGGCCGGAGGATCCGCAACTGCCGCCCGGGCGATGGCTAAAAGCTGCCGCTGCCCCTGAGAAAGATTCCCGCCGTCTCCGGTCAGCACGGTATCATAGCCGTCCGGCAGCTGACGGATAAAGATGTCCGCATTTGCAAGCTTTGCAGCCTCTATACACTCCTCATCCGTTGCATCCAGCCGTCCGTATCGGATATTTTCCATTACGGTAGCGGTGAAAAGATGGGTATCCTGAAGCACAAGCCCAAGAGACCTTCTCAGATCACCCTTCCGGATCTTATTTACATTTATTCCGTCGAATCGGATCTTTCCGTCCTGTATATCGTAGAAACGGTTGATCAGATTCGTAATGGTCGTTTTGCCCGCACCCGTGGAACCAACGAAAGCGATCTTCTGCCCGGGCTCTGCGTGAAGGGACACATTGTGTAAAACCATCTTCTCCGGCACATAACCAAAGTCCACATCATCCAGAACGATGGCTCCCTCCAGCCGCTTATACTCGATCTCCCCGCTTTCCTGATGCTGATGCTTCCATGCCCACACTCCGGTACGTTCCTTACTCTCCGTAAGGGTACCGTCCGGCAGTTCCTTCGCATTTACCAGCATGACATAACCGTCATCCACCTCCGGTTTCTCATCCAGAAGCTTGAATACACGGTCGGCACCTGCCATGGCCATGATAATGGAATTCAGCTGCATGCTGACCTGATTGATGGGCATGTTGAACCGCTTGTTAAACTGCAGGAAGGAGAAAAGTCCTCCGATGGTCAGTGGTGCGATTCCCGCAAAGGCAGCACCGTCGATCCCGAATCCTGTCATGATCAGGATCGCTCCTGCCACCGCACAGAGCACATAACTTAAGTTTCCGATCTGCGCCATGGCGGGCATCAGGATATTTGCGTATTTATTTGCGTTGTAAGCACTGTCAAAAAGCTGATCGTTCAGCCGGTCAAACTCTTCGATGCATTCTTCTTCGTGATTGAAGACCTTTACCACCTTCTGTCCGGTCATCCGCTCCTCGATAAATCCGTTCAGCTTACCCACGTCCTTCTGCTGCGCCATGAAGTAGCTTCCGCTTTTCTTTGTAATGCCTTTGGTGGCAAAGAGCATGAAGCCCAGCATGATAAATGTAACGATGGTCAGCGGTATGTTCCGGATCACCATACATACGATCACGCCTACGATGGTAATGGATGCCTCAAAGAACTGCGGGATACTCTGGCTGATCATCTGACGCAGGGTATCGATATCATTTGTATACATGGACATGATATCACCGCGGGTCATGGAATCAAAATACCCGATGGGCAGAGACTCCATATGGTTGAACATATCATCCCGAAGCCGCCGGAGGCTGCCCTGGGTGACATAGACCATGATACGGTTCTGCGCATAAACGCAGCCAATACCTATGGCATAATAACCGGCGGTTCGGAGGATGGCCCACATGAGCGGTTCAAAATCACGGCTGCCGGAATCCAGCATGGGAACGATATAATCATCGATCAGCACCTGCATGAACATGGTCCCCTGCAGATTTGCAAGCACACTCGCAATAATGCAGACGAATACGATGATCAGTTGAACTTTATAAAAACGGAAGACATAACCCATCAGACGCTTCAGAATCTTTCCGGGATTCTGAACCGTGGGCTTCATGCCCCGTGGTACTCTTTTGCCCGGTCCTGCCATCAGCCCTCACCTCCTACGCTGTCGAAATCTTTGCTGCCGCCCTGCTGGGATTCATAAACCTCACGGTAGATCGCGTTGGTCTCCAGCAGCTCCGCATGGGTTCCGAACCCGCTGACGCGGCCGTTCTCCATGACCAGGATCCGGTCTGCGTCCATAACGCTGGAGATCCGCTGGGCGATGATCAGTTTCGTGGTCTCAGGGATAAACTCCCGAAAACCTTTTCTGATCTTTGCATCTGTGGAGGTATCCACGGCACTGGTGCTGTCATCCAGGATCAGGACCTTCGGTTTCTTAAGGAGTGCCCGGGCGATACAGAGCCTTTGCTTTTGTCCGCCGGAGAGATTTGATGCGCCCTGTTCCAGCACCAGATCATATTTCAGTGCAAACCCTTCGATAAATTCATCCGCACAGGCCAGCCGGCACGCTTCCTTACACTCTTCCAGTGTGGCGTTGGGATTTCCCCACCGCAGATTCTCCAGGATCGTTCCGGAGAACAGCACATTTTTCTGAAGCACCACGGCTACCTGATCACGAAGCGCCTCAAGATCATAGGAACGCACATCGTGACCTCCCACATATACCGCCCCCTGACTGACGTCGTAAAGACGGCTGATCAGATTCACCAGACTGGTCTTGGAGCTGCCGGTTCCGCCGATGATACCGATGGTCTCGCCGGACCGGATCTCCAGTGAGATATCCTGCAAAACCGGGGTTTCTGCCGTATCACTGTATTTGAAATCCACATCGTCGAACCGGATGCTTCCGTCCGGAACTTCCATGATGGGATTCTCCGGATTCCGCAGTGCGCTTTCTTCCTTCAGAACCTCATAGATACGCTTTGCACTGGGGACGGACATGGTGATCATGACCACAACCATGGAGAGCATCATGAGACTCATCAGGATCTGGATGCAGTAAGTAAGCAGCTGTGTCAGATTTCCGGTGGTCAGTTCGGTCTGATTGCTGTTCACGATGATCTTCGCGCCCACCCAGCTGACCATCAGGATACTGAAATACACGGTACTCTGCATGAGAGGCGCGATGGACGCCATCAGCTTCTCAGCCCTGACAAAGATCTTATAGATCATGGTGCTGGCGACACCGAATTTTTCCTTCTCATACTCTTCCCGTACAAATCCCTTCACCACGCGGATCCCGGTGATGTTCTCCTGCACGCTCTCGTTCATTTTATCGTATTTCGGAAATGCTTCGCTGAAGATCTTCGTCACCTTCGGGATGATAAGGCAGGCCATCACAACTAAAAATGTCACTGCCCCAAGGTACACAAAAGCAACCTTCGGACTGATGGTAAATGCCACCGTCATACTGATGATCAGATTCGACGGCGCACGTGTCGCCATACGAAGGAGCATCTGATAGGCATTCTGCACGTTCGTCACATCCGTGGTAAGACGGGTTACCAGACTGGATGTAGAGAACTTATCAATGTTTGCGAAGGAATAGGTCTGAATGTTGCGGTACATGGAACGACGAAGGTTCCTTGCAAAACCCGCAGATGCCCGGGCGCCGTATTTGCCGCCCATGATTCCCGTCCACAGGGCGCCTCCGGCCATCAGCAGCATAATACCGCCGTAGATCATGATCTTCCCCAAATCCACATCCTGATCCTCGGAGAGATCGATGAGTTTTCCCATGAACATGGGGATCAGGACATCAAAGATCACCTCCAGGATCATAAAGAACGGAGTCAGGAAGGAATCCTTCTTAAATTCTCCAACTTCTTTACCAAGTCTCTTTATCATGTCAAAACCTCTCAAATAAGATATCACTATGATACCTTTTGCTGATTGTGTGTGCAAGTCAATTTTGCTTTATGTTCCATCCGTTCTTCAGGTTTACAAACCATTAAAACTCACGTATAATGATTTCAGGGTGTCTGCTCCCGCGTACGGACCCGGATACGGTCCTCCGCTTGTTCGAATCCTGCAGTGCCCGAAGACGAAAGGAGATACAGGAATGGTCGATTTTAATATAGGAATCATAGGTGCCGGGCATATCGCCGGTGTCATAGCGGAAACAATCGCAAAACTTGACGGATTCAAGATCGGAGCCATCGCATCCAAGGATCAGGCCCGGGCAGATGAATTCGCGGCAAAATACGGGATCGAGAAGGCCTACGGACACTATGCGGATCTTTTGGCGGACCCGGATATCGAGCTGGTCTACATCGCTACCGTCCATGCGGCACATCCCTTTATTGCCATCGAAGCACTGAAGGCCGGAAAGCCGGTACTGATCGAGAAGCCCCTGTCCTACAATGCAAAGACCGCTCAGACCGTAATGGCATTTGCGCGCCAGCAGAAGCTGTTCTGCGGGGAGGCTATGTGGACACGGTATATGCCGCTGACACAGCATTTCCGTGAACTGATCGAGAAGAAGGTGATCGGAGATATCTGCTCCGCCACAGCAACCCTCGGCTACAAACTGACGGACAAGGTGCGTCTGCTCCGGCCGGAGCTGGCCGGCGGTGCACTCCTGGATCTGGGAATCTATCCGCTGTCCATGATCTTCCTCGCCATGGGAGAATTCCCCCTTGGTGCCATCTCTTCCACCGTCCGTCTGAACAGTAACGTTGATGCCATCGATTCCATCGCGATGAACTTCACGAGAGGCCGGATCGCAACCATATGCACTTCCATGATGCATCAGCTGGACAACCGTGCGGTGTTCTACGGAACCCGCGGCCGGATCGAGATCGAAGGAACCAATCTTCCCACCTTTGTCCGTGTTTACGGCGAAAACGGCGAGATCCTTGAAGAAACCATGCCGCCGGAAAATCAGATCAGCGGTTATGAGTATGAATTCCTTGCAGCCAGAAATGCCATCATCATGGAGAAGGTAGAACCTGCAGAGATCACGCATACCGAAACCCTTCGGACACTTCAGTTCATGGATCAGATGCGTGCCCAGTGGAAGATCAGCTTCCCGCTTCCGGAGGAACCCAAACCGGAAGGACCTGCGGGTGAGGGTAAGGAGCCGCCGAAAAACGGAGCTCCCCAGTCATAAGACCCGGCAAATCTCATAAAGCCATAAGAAAAACATAAGAAAACGGACGATCGGAACCGGTACCCCTCGAGCGGTATCGGGACACATCGTCCGTTTTCATGTTTTACTGTCTGTCCCCTCGATCAACGAAGTGCCGCTGCCAGATCTTCCAAAGGAATCTGTCCGGGTGCGGAAGCGCCTCCCACAACGCCAAAGGTAAATGCACTGCCAAGCTTTGCTCCCTGTGTCCGCGTCTTCTCCCCAAGCTTTGTCATGGAGATCAGAACCACCGGCTTTGAAATCTGCTGACGGATCTTTTCCTTCTGGATCTGTTCCGTAAGTTCCAAAATCCTCTCGGCATCAAACTGCGTTTTGGGCGTCACAGCGATCTTCAGAATATCGCCGCCCAGCTGTTCCATATCCCAGAGCATTTCTTCCAGATCCTTCGTATGGGGTGTTTCCTCGAAATTGTGGTAGGACAGTACCACCCCGATGCCCAGATCTCTGGCTTTCGTTGCTGTACGGACCACACGATAATTTCCGGACAACAGCTCCACATCCAAAAGATCAATATATCCGCTGACCATGGCCCATGCAAAGATATCGTCCAGCATGCTTCCCGCCCGGTCGTGCCGGAGTTCTCCGCCCTCTTCCTCCGTCCGGAAGGTAAAAAGCAAAAGCCGGTCCGGATGCTGTTCCTTCAGCGTCTTCAGAAGATCCGTCAGAATCTTCTGATTGCAGATATTGTCATAATAATCCGCCCGAAACTCCACGATATCCACACAGGGTGCCGTCCGTACACCTGAACGGATCAGACGTTCTGCCTCTTTTGCAATGGCTTCCGACTGCTCCAGCACCTCCGCATCGGTCCTTCCGATGATGGGTACGCAGATCTTCGGTATACCATCTCCCAGGGTCATATTTTTAATTGTGATTTTGCCCATACAAAAACCACCTGCCTGTATCATAAAGTTCTTAACCTTCTGCTTTATGATACCACAGGTGGTTTTCATTGTCACACGTATTTTTCAGAACAGGAAAACCTGTCCCATTTCAAATGACATGGATCAGTGGCTCTTCGTCCATGCATCCAGATCATCCATAAACTTTTTATATTCCGCGCTGTTCTCATCGATCACCGATCTGATCTCTTCCTCAGATGCCGTCATTACATTTACGACCTTTTTAGCGGAATCCAGCGGCTTCACGGATTTGCCGGAAACATCCAGTGTGCTGACGGTTGCTTTCAGTGAAAATGCAGTTTCCATAGCGTCTGTACGAACCTTGATCTCCGACAGATCCAAAGATATGGACTTGCCCGGTGTAAGTTCCGTCACATCACCTGAAACGGACAATGTGAGAGCTGTAGATCCTTCGGCCTGAAGAGATCCGGTTCCTGAAATCTTCTTTGTTGACGGATCAAATGACTGAGTATAGCCGAGGCTCATGACATCCCGGCCTGCAGCCTGCAGGCTTCCATCCACATTCATCTCATAGACGGACCCTGTCTTCCTGGAGTTAATGCTGCCGGAGATCTCGATCTTCTGGCCCATCACATTTAAGGATGCCTTAAGCGACACAACGGCCTTCTCATCATCTGAATAGTTCACAAAGTCAAAACCATAATTGATCGCAACGCCCGAGAGCTTCAGTGTACCTTCCGACTGGATGGATACCACCTTATCCTCATAAATGAAGGTGTAGTATTTAAAATCTTCCGTGATCATATTCTTGATAACGGAACGAGCCTGTTCAACCAGCTGTTTCACCTGTGCGGAAGTAACTCCTGCCTGCTGAAGATATCTTTCCAGCTGAGCGTCATCCAGGGAGTTCAGTGCCTGATCTATCATCTTACCCAATGCATCCTGCAGGGCTTCCTTCGGGATCGTCACCTCATACTTCTTTGTGCTGATGCTGTCTGTTCCGATATTGATCGTCTCACTGCCGGCACGGCTGACCTTGGATTTATCCCAAAGCTCGCTCATAATGCTGTCATCACCGGTAAGACCGGTAAGCCCGGAAATGATGGGACCGTTCCCGAAATAATCCAAACTGAAATCCGGAAGTGAACTGATGGCCTGGAGCAATTCCGATTTTCCTTCCAGAAGCTTCGAATTCTTCAGTCCGGAAATGATATTCTTGTTGCTGATGGCCACATAACCATTCATCAGATCCTGAATCGTGATATATGTCTGAGAATCATCCGCAAAAAGATCCGCCTCGACGATGGTCTTGCCGTTCTGCTGAAGACTTCCTTCTGCAGAAAGCTGCTTCGCACCCTTGTCGATCACGCCTTCGCCGTGAACGACATCGCCTGTGGAATTCTCACCGGCGGCTGCGAGATCAAAGGAAAAATATCCTCCTGATTGCCGGATATTCTGGGACAGCGTCTCCACACCGAGTTCCTTTGTCAGAGGGGTCATGAACAGCTCCTGGGCACTGAAGGAATTCTCAAATGCCGCGTCCACCGTCTTCTTTGGCGGGAAGACGACTCTCGTGAGCAGGAAATATAACCCAACACCGAGGACTGCCGCACCGACTCCTCCGAAGATCAGGGCTTTCACCCAGGTCGGCATTTTTTTCTTTGGTGGCTTCGGCGGAACAGATGCAGCTCCCGCACCGTAAGGTGCAGCTGCTGCATAGGGATTGGTTCCCGCCTGCGCATATGGATTCACACCTCCCCGGGGCTGCGCTCCATATGGGTTTCCTGTCTGAGTCTGCGTTCCATACGGATTTTGCTGTGCTCCGTACGGGTTTCCTGTCTGAGTCTGCGTTCCATACGGATTTTGCTGTGCCCCGTACGGGTTTCCTGTCTGAGTCTGCGTTCCATACGGATTTTGCTGTGCTCCGTACGGGT
>CAMPAX010000015.1 GCA_946633495.1 uncultured Lachnospiraceae bacterium
CGCGAGCTGATCCGGCATGATGTGGATGATGAGCAGCTGGCGGTGATCCGCCGCAAAGCGCTGGATATCGATCCGATCTATATCGTATTTACCTCCGGGTCTACGGGCATTCCGAAAGGGGTGGCGGCCTGTCACAGATCCGTGATCGATTATATTGAGACACTTTCCGAGGTTCTGGAATTCGACAGAGATACGATATTCGGCAATCAGACACCGCTTTATTTTGATGCCTGCCTCAAAGAAATCTATCCAACGTTAAAGTATGGGGCGACCACATATCTTATCCCCAAAAGTCTGTTCATGTTTCCGGTGAAGCTGATGGAATATCTGAATGAGTATAAGATCAATACCATCTGCTGGGTGGTTTCGGCGCTCACCATCGTTTCATCCTTTGGAACATTTGATACGGTGAAGCCGCAGTATCTGAAAAATATAGCCTTCGGAAGTGAGGTTTTTCCGGTGAAGCAGCTCGCGATCTGGCGTGACACCCTGCCGGAGGCAAGGTTTACGAACCTGTACGGACCGACGGAAGGAACCGGAATGTGCTGTTACTATCGTCTGGACCGGGAATTCGGACCCGGGGATGTGATCCCCATCGGCGGACCCTTTCGAAATACGGAGATCCTTCTTCTGAAGGAGGATAATACTCTGGCTGAGGAAGGTGAGACCGGAGAGATCTGTATCCGGGGAACATCGGTTACTTTGGGTTATTATAATAACCCGGAGAAAACGGCGGAGAGCTTTGTTCAGAATCCGCTTAACACGGCGTATCCGGAGATTATTTACCGGACAGGAGATCTTGCAAGGCGGAATGAAAGAGGAGAACTGATCTTCCTTTCCAGAAAAGATTTTCAGATCAAGCACATGGGGCACCGGATCGAACTCGGAGAGATCGAAGCGGTGGCACAGCTGATGGATGGCATCCGGAGCGCCTGCTGTGTATTTCATAAAGAGAAACAGAAGATCGGACTCTTCTATGTGGGAGATCCGGAGGAGGCATCGTTCAAGGCAGGGTTAAAGGAGGCACTTCCCCGCTATATGCTTCCCCATACGGTAGTTCGTCTGGATTCCATGCCATACACGCCCAATGGGAAGATGGATCGGAATCTTTTGAGTCAAAGCCTGGATGTACTCCTTTCCAAAAGAAACCGTAAATGATGTCCGGCAGGGTGAGAAGGCGCTGCTGTGGTGATTTATTATAGAGAGGAAAGAGACAATGGAACAACTGATCGAGATTCTGCAGGAGCTTCATCCGGAAGTGGATTATGAAAGCTGCACAACACTGATTGATGATAAGATCCTGGATTCCTTTGACATCGTAACTCTGATCACGGAGGTAAGTGATGCGTTTGATGTTCGGATCCCGGCTTCGGAGATCATTCCCGAGAATTTCAATTCGGCGGCTGCTCTGTGGGCGCTGATCGAACGTTTGATGGACGAATAAAGAAGAACCTGACGTTCCGGTTTTTCCATCGGACTTAGAACGCGTGGTTGGAGTGTACACATGTCCTTTGTTTCTGCTGCATTTTTAGGATTTCTTGCAGTTCTTTTGCTGCTTTATTATCTTCTTCCCGGGAGCCTTCGAAAGTATCAGTGGGTTCTCCTGCTCCTCGGAAGTCTTTTTTTCTATACCCTTTCGGGTCCGAAATATCTGATCTTTATGGCGGCAACCATCTTCAGTACCTATTTTGCGGCACTTGCCATAGATGCAAAATGGAAGAAGCAGGATGCCTGGGCAAAAGAACATAAGGCCCTCCCCAGAGAGGAGAAGAAAGCCCACAAAGCCAAAGTGACCCGTCAGGCGAAATGGATCCTGATCGGGTGCCTCATCTTTAATCTTGGTATTCTCGCGGTGATCAAATATACGGATTTTGTTCTGGAGAACCTGAACGGCATCTTCGGAACAGATTTTGCGCTGCATCATTTTATCCTGCCGCTGGGAATTTCCTTCTATATGTTCCAAAGTCTCGGTTACGTGATCGATGTATATCGAAGAAAATATGAAGCGGAACGAAATCTCGGGAAGGCGGCGCTGTTCACGTCATTTTTCCCGCAGGTGATCCAGGGACCCATCAGCCGGTTTGATGACCTTTCGAAAACCCTTTTTGCAGAGCATCGGTTTGATCCGCAGAATTTTTATTTCGGCATGCTGCGGGTGGCCTGGGGCTTCTTTAAAAAGCTTGTGATCGCTGATCGGCTTGCGCCGCTGATCGTGACATTGTCGGCGGCTGACAAGGAATATACCGGGGTATATGTGCTTGCAAATGTCTTTTTTTACGCAATCCAGCTTTATGCGGATTTTACCGGAGGGATCGACATTACCATCGGTGTTGCGCAAATGTTCGGCATCCGGGTGACAGAGAACTTTGACCGGCCGTATTTTTCAAAGGATATCGCTGAATACTGGAGACGCTGGCATATCACCATGGGAACATGGTTCAAGGATTACATTTTCTATCCCCTTTCCGTCAGCGGCTGGATGCTGAAGCTGTCCAAATGGTCCCGGGCGAAGCTTGGGGCGGCCCTGGGAAAGCGGATCCCTGTCTATCTTGCAACCATCGTGGTATGGTTTGCCACCGGCGTCTGGCATGGAGCAGCGTGGAACTTTATCGTCTGGGGTATGCTGAACTGTCTGGTGCTTCTGGTTTCTCAGGAGTTTACGCCGCTTTATCGGAAATTCCATGAGAAATGCGGATTCTCCAATACGAAGTTTTGGGACGTCGTTCAGATCTTCCGGACCTTCTGGCTGATGGGGCTGATCCGGATCCTGGATGTCTATCGGGATGTCCCAAGGACCTTCCGTATGGTGGGAACCATCTTTACCACACCGAACTGGGGGGCTCTGTTCGACGGGAGCTTCCTGGAACTTGGCGTTCCCGCTGCGGATCTTTTGATAGCGGCACTGGGAGCGGTTTTGATGTTCTGCGTCAGTCTGTGGAAGGGAAAAAGACCTCTCTTTGAATCGGTCAATGCCAAACCGGTGACGGTTCGGGGATTTTTCCTTTGGGCGCTGATCCTGATCATCGTGGTGTTCGGCGTTTACGGCATCGGATTCGATGCAAGCAAATTCATCTATAACCAGTTCTGATCATATGCGGATTGATCCCTGATCAGTTATGATACTCAGGGAAGACATCTTTAGCTATTGTTGATTTCAGGCGAACTTTTGATGATGGAAAATGCGGAGATACATATGAGTAAATTCAAAATCATACGAAATATCATAGTATTTCTTTTGATCCTCACGGGGAGTCTTTGGTTTCTCCAGCGTCTTCTTGTGCCGAAGTACATCGAAGAAAATGAAGAGGGTGTCCTTTCGGCGGAGTATTATGACAATGCAGGAGAGAATGACGTGCTCTTTATCGGGGACTGCGAGGTGTATTCCAATTTCTCACCTGTAAAACTCTGGCAGGACTATGGTATCACCAGTGTGATCCGGGGAACACCGCAGCAGCTGATCTGGCAGTCCTACTATATGCTGGAGGATACGCTTCGGTATGAGACCCCGAAGGTCGTGGTTTACAATGTATTCTCCATGCGCTATGATAAGCCCCAGAGTGAGGCATACAACCGCCTGACGCTGGACGGGATGCGTTGGTCCGGGGTGAAATCCGACGCCATAAAAGCGTCCATGACGGAGGACGAATCCTATCTCAGCTACATGTTTCCGATCCTTCGTTTTCATTCCCGCTGGAACGAACTTTCCTCTGAGGATTTTAAATATCTGTTCAGCTCCGAGCAGCTTTCGCACAACGGGTATGTAATGCGGATCGATACGAAACCGGTGGAGTATCTGCCGGATCCGATCCCTCTGGCGGATTACACCTATGCAGATATCGACTGGGAGTATTTGGACAAGATCCGCGACTGCTGCAAGGAGCATGGCATCACTCTGATCCTGATCAAATCCGCGTCCTGTTATCCCTACTGGTACCCGGAGTGGGATCAGCAGATAAAGGATTACGCGGAAAAGTACGGCCTCACTTACGTGAATTTCCTGGAACATCAAAGTGAGACCGGGATCGATTACGCGCAGGATACCTATGACGCAGGCCTTCATCTGAATCTTTCTGGTGCAGAGAAGTCAAGTGCTTTTTTCGGTAAGATCCTGATGGAACAGCCGGGGATCACGGATCGGAGAGGTGACGGATCTCTTACGGAAAAATGGAACAGAAAGATCGAGTTCTATGAGCAGATGAAAGCCTCTCAGCAAAAACAGTTGGATGAAACCGGGAAGGTAACGAGCTTTCGGTGAGATAAAATACGTATAATTCCAGCATGTCATCCTGAGCGAAGCGAAGGATCTGACTGGCCTTATCCGGTACAAGATCTTTCGGGTAAATTTAGTCAAATACTTATTTTAAAAAGAAAAGAGGAAAATATGAAGAAGCACGGAATCATTTCAAAGTCACTGATCATCGCAGCAATGGCATTGTCTCTTACGGCCTGCGGGAATAAGGAACAGACGACTACGGCAGTAGCAGGAACGGAAGAACAGGCAACCAAGGCCGAGACGGATACTGCGGCGGCATCTACGGAGCAGGGAACCGAAGCATCAACGAAGGAGGCGGATGCCTCCGCTAACTGGGTATTTAAAAAGGACGGTGTTACCATCGAACTGAACGCTCCCGCGGAGCCTGTGATTCAGGCGCTGGGCGCCGCGCAGAATACCTATGAGGCTCCAAGCTGCGCTTTTGACGGGATGGATGTGATCTATGTTTACCCCGGCTATGAAGTTCTGACCTATGCAAAGGATGGAAATGCTATAATCAGCGGCGTCGTACTTCGCGACGATACGGTTTCCACACCGGAAGGCGCCTATATCGGTATGACAAAAGCGGATGTGGAGAATCTTTACGGACAGAAAGCCAATACGGCCGGAAGTCTTCAGGTGGACAAAGGAAACTGTACATTGCTCTTTATCTTTACGGATGAAGCAGTCACTTCGATCCAGTACAACATGCTTCAGCAGTAGTATCGCAGGGGTTATTCATGCTGCTTTTTTGTGCAAATATGACAATTCTCCCAAAAATTCTGTTAATAATTGACAAATACACGGTTTCAGAATAAAATCATATTGGGGATATTATGTAATGCAAAAACTGTCATTACGGAGCGCGGCGTTGCCGTGCGTATTCGTATGTTTTTATGTGAATCCAAGGGGGAATTACATGACAGAGAGTTTTATTTCGACAAAAGATCGGATCATCTCGACTGCCATCGACATCATAAGTGAATCCGGCCTTTCCAGCCTTACCACAAAAAATATATCCATGAGGGCGAACCTCTCGGAACCGCTGCTTTATCGGTTCTATGGTGATATCAATGAACTGCTGGTGGATGTGGTGGAGTATTATTTCCGGTTTGACAAAAGTATCCGGAAAACGATCCAGGCAAAGGAAGGATCCTGTGTAGAGAAGATCCGGGCATATGTAGAAGATTATGCGATCTATTATGAGAATTATTATACGTTATCCACGTTAATGCTGCAGTATGAAGAACTGCTGCACAATCCTGCAACCAGAGAACTGATCGTGGCAGGAGCCAGCGGACGGAAGGCATATGTGACAGGTCTGTTTCAGGACGCCATCGATGCGGGTGAGATCCTGGACCGTTATGATGCGGGACGAATGGCGGACGCAGTACATGGATTTATTCGGGCGGCCATCCTGAAACGCCGGTTTACCCAGGAGAAGACATCCATCAAAAAAGAAATCATAGATTTTATCGATAATATGCTGGGATTGCTATCGACAAAAAAATACGGAGGTGCTGTATGAGGGTTTTGGTAGCCGAAGATGATCAGGCAAGCGGAAAGTTCCTGTGTAAACTGCTGTCCAGATATGGAGAGGTTGAGCTTACTACAGATGGGATCCAGGCTGTGGATACCTTTGTCGCAGCCGCAACGGAGAAGAATTTTTACGATCTTGTATGTTTAGATATCATGATGCCGAAGATTGACGGATATAAGGCGCTGGCGTCCATTCGTGATGCAGAGCGGAAGCTTGGGATCCCAAGGATCTCCCGCTGCAAGGTGATCATGATCAGTGCACTGGATGAGGACTTTGATGCATCCTATGCCAGCGAAGACTATGATGATTATATCTGCAAGCCCATCGATGTGATGAAGTTCGATACCATCATCAAGAAGCTGGGCGTCGTGGAATAGAAAGAGACAAAATGGATTTATTTGACTTTATGAGAGAACAAAGCGGAAAGACCGAGTCTCCTCTTGCTCGCCGGCTCAGACCGAAGAAGCTTTCGGATGTGGTGGGACAGGAACATATCCTGGGACCGGGTAAGCTTCTTACCCGTGCCATCGAGGCGGACCGGCTTTCTTCTGTGATCCTCTATGGACCTCCCGGTACCGGGAAGACCACGCTGGCCTACGTGATCGCAAATACCACGAAGGCAGATTTTAAAGAGATCAACGCAACCACCTCCGGGAAAAAGGACATGGAAGAGGTGGTGAAGGAAGCAAAAAATACACTTGGAATGTACGGCAGGAAAACCATTCTCTTTGTTGATGAGATCCATCGTTTCAACAAAGCGCAGCAGGATTTCCTGCTTCCTTACGTTGAGGACGGAACCGTGATACTGATCGGGGCCACCACGGAGAACCCGTATTTTGAAGTGAACAGCGCTCTGATCTCCAGATCCACGGTATTTCGTCTGAATCCCCTGACACAGCAGGATATCGAAAAACTGATCCGGCGTGCAGTGACGGATAAAGAACAGGGTATGGGAGTTTACAACGCCGAGATCACGGATGAAGCGGTGACGTTCCTTGCGGATATGGCCGAAGGGGACGCGAGAAATGCGCTCAACGCCGTAGAAATCGGGATCCTTACAACTCCTCCGGATGCGGACGGGAAGATCCGGATCACACTTGAAGTTGCGGAAGAGTGCATTCAGAGGCGGAATATCAAATATGACAAGGACGGAGATAATCATTATGACATCATTTCCGCCTTTATCAAATCCATGCGGGGATCCGACCCGGACGCAGCGGTATATTATCTGGCGAAGATGTTGTACGGCGGGGAAAGCGTGACCTTTATAGCGCGCAGGATCATGATCTGCGCCAGTGAGGATGTGGGCATGGCTGATCCCGGGGCGCTGCAGGTTGCGGTGGCGGCGGCTCAGGCCGTGGAACGGGTAGGTATGCCGGAGTCGCAGCTGATCCTGGCTCATGCGGCGGTCTATGTAGCCACGGCTCCGAAGAGTAATTCCGTGACAAATGCCATATATGCCGCCATGAATGCAATAAAGGAGCATGGCAGGGCAGAGGTCCCTCCCCATCTTCGGGACGCGCATTACAGCGGATCAAAGGAATTGGGACATGTGGGCTACAAATATGCTCATGATTTTCCGGATCACTATGTAAAACAGCAGTATCTGCCGGATGTTCTGGAAGGGACCACGTTCTATAGGCCCACGGAGCAGGGAAAGGAAGCTGAGGTCGAGAAGTGGATGGATTACCTGAAACAAAGGACCGAAGACAGTGAGGATTAGCATAGGTTCATAAGCTTTAAGAGTATGACGTGATATGGAATTGGCGATATGAGTGAAACTGATATGAAACAAAATGAAATCGAAAATGAAGCGGAAGCGGCAGTGGCAGCGGCAGAGGCTTCGGAAGACGCTTATTCCGAAGATCAGGTAAATGCGTCTGCACCGGGAAAACGCAGTACATTTGCCCGGGTGATGGCAGTGATCGGGCTCCTTATCATGCTGGGCCTCATCGTCTGGCTGGTGATCTCTTTGATCACGGGAAGTGAACAAACCATTGCCGTGCTCTTTTTAACGATCCTGTATCCCGTGATCATCTATCTTTTTATCTGGATCAAAAAGGTATTTTCCAGGTAGAGCTCCGTTCCTGGGAAAAGAACCGGGAAAAAACCTGGAAAATAACGGTATAAGATATGCTTGAAAGCGCCCGGTACATTTGCTATAATGTGCTGTGGCGCTTTCGGGCGTTCAGGCGGAACAAAGGAAGTTCATGCCTGCCCAATTGCAATATCAGTATAGAAAATGGTAGAGGAGAAAGACTATGGGACTTCTGAAGGATTGGCGGGATCACGCATACGGACTGGATGAGCGGACACCCGAAGGACAGAAATTCTGGAAGGATTATTTTACGGTAGAGAAGGGCATATATGAGGAGCTGCTTACGGATCCGACACAAAAGGTGGAGGGAACGGTAAAGAGCCTGGCAGAGCGTTGGGGAACCGATATCGAGACCATGACCGGTTTCATCGACGGGATCAGCGACAGCCTGGTTACCCCCATTGATCTGGATAATATGGAAGAGGATACGCCGTTATCCATGGAGATCGATACGGAAAAACTGTACATGAACATGGTGCAGTGCAATGCGGAGTGGCTCTATACCCTGCCTCAGTGGGATGCAATCTTCACAAAGGAGAAGCAGGAGGAGCTTTACAAGAAGGAAAAGTCCTCACACACCGTTGTAAAACCGCCCAAGATCGGACGGAATGACCCCTGCCCTTGCGGTTCGGGAAAGAAGTATAAGAAATGCTGCGGAGCAAATCTGTAGAAGATATCAGGGTGCATGTTTCATGTGCTGTGATCTTTCCGGCAGCATAAAGAGACTGAGTATGAAAAAGGGAGATGCAGAAACGTAAAGGAAGGTTTCACTGCACTCCCTTTTCTGACAGATGAGGAAATGAATGAACTTTAACGAGGAACAACAAAGAGCGATCAAGTGGTATACCGGCCCTTTGCTGGTGCTTGGGACGCCAGGCTCCGGTAAGACCACTGTGATCCTGAACCGGGTCAGGGAGCTGGTGGCGGAGCATGGCGTGATTCCAAGACAGATCCTGGTGATCACATTTACAAAGGCTGCGGCCGTGTCCATGAAGCAAAGGTACGAGGCCATGGAGCATGCTTCAGGCGGCGTACAGTTCTCCACATTTCATGCCTTCTTTTACTGGATCATACGGACGGCTTATAAACTGCCCCTGGATTCGTTACTTCCGGAGGAGGATAAAAAACATTGGATCCGTGCGATACTCTCGGGTATCTCACCGGATTACGGGAGCAATGAAGAGGTCCTTTCCAGTGTATTAAAACAGATGGATATCCTGACCAACGATATGATCGAGCTTTCGGACTATTACAGTACGGATCTTCCGGCGGAAGAATTCAGGCGGCTGGTCAGATTGTACCAGGAAAAAAAGAGGGATGCGAAGAAGATCGATTTCAACGACATGATGAAAATGTGTTATGAACTTCTGAAAGAGCGTCCGGACATTCTGGAACGAATCCGGGAGATGTATCCCTTTGTGATGGTTGATGAATATCAGGACACCAATCGGATCCAGTATGAAATCTTAAAGCTTCTGGTTCATCCTCGGGATAATCTGTTCGCCGTGGGAGATGATGATCAGTCCATTTACGGATTCCGGGGAGCAAGGCCGGACATCATGCTGTCCTTCCGGGATGAGTTTCCGAAGGGGGAGGTGATCACCCTCAGCGTGAATTATCGCTGCCCCGGAAATGTGACCTCCGTCGGCGCGAAGCTGATCGGACACAACAAAAAAAGGTATGTGAAGGAACTGCGTGCCGCAAAAGCGGCCTCTGCGGATACAAGGGTAAGGCTCCGTTATACAAGGGATGATAAAGAAGAACATACGAAGATCATAAAGGATATCCAGGCGGCTCTTGGCCGCGGCGTCCCTTATGAGGAAATCGCAGTACTCTTCAGAACCAACCGGGATCCCCAAAGGCTCAGCTTCCGGCTTCGGGATGCTGCGGTTCCGTATGTGATCAGGGACGTACTCCCGAATCTCTTCAATCATCCGTTTGTGGCACCTGTGATGGATTATCTTTATTTTGCCACAGGGGATATGACCCGGGCCCGGTTTCTCAGGATCATGAATAAACCGGTCCGTTATATCCGAAGAGATCTGCTTAATACGGAACAGGTCGATCTGACGCGGCTTATCGAAAAGGTTCATGGCCAGGACTATCTGGAGCGGAATCTGCAGAAGCTGCTGAGTGACCTTCGGAGAATACGGAAACTGCCGCCGGCAGCGGCGATCAACTATATACGAAAAGCCATGCAGTATGATTTGTGGCTGGAAGAGGAGACAGAAAAAAGATCCATTGACACGGAAGAGGCAATGGATAATCTGGACGAGCTGCAGTCCATGGCAGAACCGTATCAGACGATAGAAGAGTTTTTTGAATATGCAGAGGCTTATCAGGAACTTCTGAAAGAAGAAAACCGAAAGCGTGAAAACCGTGAGAATTCGCATCACGGCGTTCAGTTGATGACACTTCACAGCGCCAAGGGGCTGGAATTTCAGGAAGTATATATTCTGGACTGTGTCGATGGATCCATACCACACAAAAAATCAAAAACACCGGCGGCCATGGAAGAGGAGCGGAGACTGTTCTATGTAGGCATTACGCGTGCCAGCGAACATCTTACGATCTATGCTCCGAAAATGATCGGAAAGCGGGCGGTAAGACCATCACCGTTCCTGGAGGAGATACAGTAAGGACCGGTAAGTCTTTGGGAAAGACCGGAAAGCCGAAAATGGTGCCTTCGAACCGGGGCAGAGAGCGGGATGGTTCGAAAAAAGGAAAAAAGGAGTTCATAAAGGAAATGAAGGATGAGAAGACCCTGGCGGATGTCCGCCTCGAGATCGATGAAGTAGATGATGCGTTGAAAAACGCCTTCCTGGCACGGATGGAGCTGGTGGAACAGGTAAAAGCAATCAAAGCAAGGATCGGTGGCGCGGTATATAACCCGGACCGGGAGAATGAGATGATCCGGCGGCTGACTGCGGATGTGGAACCAAGGTTCCAGGAATCTTACATCCGTTTTCTGAAAGAGATACTGGCCATCAGTAAGGATTACCAAAAGCAGATATAAAACGAGTGTGAATAAAGGTGGCGTGTCCGGCAGGACCCGGATCAGGCATTGAAAATGATAAACCAGGGGGTGTTGATTTGGAAAGAGGAAGCAGAAAAACAATGTGCGTTATCAGAAACCGGTTTCGACGGGGGATCGCAGTCTTACTGACATTGGGATTGTTTCTATCTATGCTGCAGGTGGGGAACCATGATATTTCCCATGCGGCGGGAACGGTTCGTTATCCCTATGGGGAGGAATCCTCTTCCCCGGAGGAGGGATATGTCTATCTTGAAGTACAGGGATCCTATTCTCAGGACAGCGTGGAGCAGATCCTTGCCCGGGTGAATGAGATCCGTTTGGAAGCATGTCGGGAGGGAGTTCCCTATCCATCCCTGAAATCAGATGAACCGACCGGGAAAACACTGACCATGGATGATTATCATCCTGTGAAATGGTCTGAATTTCTGCAATGGGTGTGCCAGGTGCGTGCGGCGGAAGCAAATGTATATTCCTCTCATGACCGGCCGAACAATGATCCCTATCTTCCGAAAAAAGAAGGGAAAGATGTCAGCTCTTTTTTTGAAACCTTGTCCTATGGAACCCCCACAGTTCTGGGAGGGATCGAGGCATGGTATTCCGAGAAAAACCAATATATAGCAAATGATGGGTTATTCCTTGGGTATACCGGCCATTACGGAGCAATGATCAACCCGGATGTGGAATACATCGGGATGGCTGCCTTCAACCGGGTGGCAGCGGGAGAATACTCTCATAAAATCTATGGTCATTCCGAGGTGGTGAGCGAAGCGGATTGTTCCGTAAGCGGTGATCTGACACAGCTGGTGATCGCAGCTGTGGATAATATTTCGGCGGTTTACATTCGTGAGAACGCCAGGGACATTACGGAAAAGAAGCTTCTGGCAGGGGAAACCTGGCAGATGGATACCGTTGCAAAATGTGGTTACTCGCTGTTCCGGATCCATAGCGGAGCCTCCTTTGAATCTTCGGATGAGAATGTGGCGGTGATCGATGAAACAGGTAAAGTCACTGCGTTAAAATCGGGAAGTACGACCATTACCGCAAAGATCAGCGACGATAAAAAAGCAGAGATAGAACTGACGGTTCGTGAGATCGTTTCGGTTCAGGCTCCGGCGAAAATCACGGTTCCTTCCGGAACATCTCCGGAGGATAAACTCCCGGAGAAGGTATCCGTGACATGGTCGGACGATACTACTACGGAAGAAAATGTGGTTTGGAGTGAGATTCCGGAGGATTATAAGAACCGGAAAGGCGGAAGCTTCACGATCGAAGGTACGCTGGAAACGTATGGGAAAAAGACATCCCAGACGGTTGAGGTGCTGCCGGCAGTTGTAACCGCCATCTCGGAACCGGAAGGGCTTTCCACGGCATCCGGATTCGCATGTGAACTGCCGAAGACTCTGACGGTCAGCTGGTCCAACGGCGATACTTCGGAGGAGGCGGTGACCTGGGAGGCACAGGATGCGTCTCTATATGGGGTGACCGAAGGAGGCACCTATACAGTCAGCGGAACCCTGCTTGGGAAGACGGCAGAGGCAAAGGTTACGGTCCTTCCGGCCACCATCCTGTCCGTATCGGAACCGGAGCAGGTAATTACAACCGAGGGGATCGCCCCGGTACTGCCGCAGGAGGTGTCCGTAACCTGGAGCAACAAAGATACGGATACGAAAAGAACAGTAACCTGGGAGAACGTACCAAAATCCAGGTATGAGATCCCGGACCGGGACTTTTCGGTAAATGGAACCATTACGGATTTTAACGGGACGAAGACACCGGTTACGGCTTTTGTTCATGTGGTCCCGAAAAAACCGGTGTCGGCCGCATGGGTGGAAGGAAGCCCGGAAGGAACCGTGTCTTATCATGCTTACAGCGTGGAGCAGCTGCAAGGGACCATCTATGTCACCTATGACAACGGGACAAAAGAAGAAAAAACTGTGACACCGGATATGGTGACATTTGATCCGGAAAGCACGGAAGGAACACAGGCTGCAACCGTTACTTATACCGAAGGCGAAAGCCAATTGACATTGCCGTTAACCCTCACCCTGGAGAAGAGAACGGGTCTTATCCTGCTTCGGCTGCCGGATAAGACCGAATATATCGAAGGTGAGGAATTGGATCTCTCGGGACTTGAGTTCGGGTTTGTTTATTCGGACGGAACCAAAGAGACCGTGGTCGAGATCACGGAGCCTTTTGTATACGGACCATATGACGCAAATCTGATCGGAGAACAGAGAGTCGAGATCCGGTATGGCGGATTTTCCGCAGAATTTGATGTAGAGGTAAAAAGAAAATCTTTGACAGAAATCGAAGTGATCCATGCGCCGGAGCGTACGGATTATGTGACGGGACAGCCCATGGATATCGAAGATCTGGATGGACTGGAGGTGATTGCAAAATACAATAACGGTACCGAGGAGACGCTGGACATCTCAAAGCTTTCCGTCTCGGATGATCCGGAGTCTCATGATGCGGGACTGTCCGTAACCACGCAGAACATTGCCGGAGAACAGGAGATCCATGTGGCGTATACGGATCCCTATGCTTCCCGAAATATAAGGCGCAGCATTTTTCGGATCCGGATCCTGGAACGAACGGTAACAGGACTTACTCTGGTTCGTCAGCCGGATCGTACGGTCTATCCCCGGGACGATCTGGGATATGATGCATTTTCGGGAGCAATGGTTCACGCGGTCTATAATGACGGACTCTACGAAGAGGATCTGAATGTAGAGCCGGATATGGTGACGGGCTTCGATCTTTCTTTGATCGGTGAGCAGACAGTGACGATCACCTGCGGTGAAAAGACGGTAACATTTTCGGCGGAAGTGACGGAACCGGTACTTACCGGACGCACACTGACACCGCCGGAGAAAACCACGATCCGCGAGGGAGAATCCTTCCGTCTTTCGGGTGCAAAGCTGACCGAAACCTATGATAACGGTCATACTACGGTGATCGATCTGGATCAGGATCCGGACCTGCTGGAAGAAAAGGGGATCCGGTTGGAATTTACGGATTCCGAGGGCGGCCGTTATACGAAGGAAGAGATCTCGAAGGTACCCGGAAGCGTGAAACTCCTGGTCCTTATTTTGTCCGGGGAATATGAAGCGGGGAAACCGGTTTATGAGACGCTGGACCTTCCGGATGGATCCGATATCACCATAGTGGTGGAAGAAAAGCAAAAGGTCACCTATAAGAGTGAATGGGTGGGCGGCAAATGGTACGATTCCAAGGGAAGACAGAAGTATATCCCCACTGCAAAATGGAGAAAGAACAGCAAAGGCTGGTGGTATGAGGATACCTCCGGCTGGTACCCGAAGAACGAATGGCAGAAGATCGACGGGGTATGGTATTTCTTTAAGGCCGACGGATATATGGCGTCGGAGGAATGGGTGAAGGGCTGCTACTGGCTGAACAAAAACGGAGCCTGGACCTACAAAAACAAAGCGTCCTGGAAGAAGGATAAGACCGGATGGTGGTTCGGGGACACCTCGGGCTGGTATGCGAAAAAGCGGTGGCAGACCATCAACGGGAAAAGGTATTATTTCAATGCGAGAGGCTATCTTGTGACGAACCGGTATGTGGGAAATGTCTATGTCGGAGCGGATGGTGCGGCCCGTTAGATGCTTGCCTAACAGGTGGTTCTTTGGTATAATCGCTGTGTTATCCATAGCCCGCTTTGAGGTTCTGTATGACATGACGGCGGAGCTATGGGTTAGCGCAGGGAAATGATTCAGGGAGATGAGAGATGAGCGACGAAAAAAAGCGCCCGGAAGATCAGGACAGTACTGTTTCGCCGGCAGAATCAGAGAAAGAAGAGAAAACTCCGAAATCCGGACCGAAAAAGACCTGGTGGGGAAGTATGCCCAAATGGGGACGTGCACTCATCATTATCGGGCTCAGCCTTTTGGTCCTTGTACTGGTATTCTGGATCACCATCACGATCTATCTCTCCCGGGTGAAAAGAATCGAGAAGAGAGATCCCATCGCCAGAGAACAGGAGGAGTTTGAAACCTCCTCGGACGAGCAGACGGCGGTGGATACCATTGATCCGGACGAGGTAGACTGGAACAATCTCTATGAAAGTGTGAAGCAGGATAAGTCGATCAAGAACATCCTGCTCATCGGTCAGGACCGCCGTCCGGAGGATACCGGCTTTGCAAGATCCGACAGTATCATTCTCTGCAGCATCAATAAGAATACAAATAATATCACACTTGTATCCTTCATGCGGGATATGTATGTTCCCATCGAGGGCTTCAGTGACAACCGGATCAATGCTTCCTACAATTACGGAGGCGCGGAGCTGCTTCGGAAAACTGTGGAGAAGGATTTCGGTATCAAGATCGACAATGCCATAGAGGTGGATTTTGAAGGCTTTATCCAGGCGATGTCCGCTGTAGGCAATCTGGAGATCGACCTGACACAGGCGGAAGCTGACTATCTGAATCAGACCGGGGCGATCATGAACCGGGAGGCCGGACTGTCCGACGGAGAGTGGAATCTTCACGCAGGTATTAACAGTCTTTCTCCGGATCAGGCGCTGGCATATGCCAGGACCCGTCACGTCGGCCGCTCCGACTGGGACAGGACTGACCGGCAGAGAAGAGTGCTGACGGTGGCATTTGAAAAGATGTCAAAGCTCGGGATTTCGGAACAGGTAGATGTGATCAACAATATCCTTCCCTACATAGCAACGGATATGACGGATATGGAGATCCTTGGTTATGCATATTATGTAGCGACCGAGGGAATCCACATCGGCGGCTCCCTTCGTCTTCCGGCGGATGGCTTGTATCGAAATGAGACCATCAATAAAATGTCAGTTCTGGTTCCGGATCTGAAGCAGAACTCGGATCTTCTGAAGCAGACGCTGTATTGATCCCGAAAGTATCCGAAACGAAAACGCAAAGTATGAATCAAGAATAGATTAACATGAAACTTGTTGCCCGTTATATCAAACACTATAAGGTTCAGGCAGTGATGGCACCGCTGTTCAAGATGCTCGAAGCGATCTTTGAACTGCTGGTGCCTCTTGTCGTTGCAAAAATGATCGACGACGGCATCGGTCAGGGAGACCGGGGAACCGTCTTCGCCATGGGAGGAGTCCTGCTTGTGCTGGCATTGGTGGGTTTCGGCTGTTCCGTGACCGCACAGTATTTTTCTGCCGTGGCGGCGGCGGGAGTCGGAAGAGAGCTTCGTTATGACCTCTTCCGGCATATCAGCACCCTTTCCTACAGCGAGCTTGATCAGTTGGGAACCTCCACCCTTGTGACACGAATGACCAGCGACACGAATCAGGTACAGACGGGCGTAAATATGGTGCTTCGGTTGTTCCTTCGCTCCCCCTTTATCGTCTTCGGCGCGGTGATCATGGCATTTACGGTGGATACGAAGATCGCCCTGATCTTTCTCATCGTCCTTCCGGTACTGATGGCAGTGGTTTTTTCCATCACATTTGTTTCTATCCCGTTATATAAAAGGGTGCAGGACCGGCTGGACCGGGTGACTCTGCTTACCAGGGAGAATCTGATCGGCGTCCGGGTGATCCGTGCATTTAATCGCGAAGAACAGGAAATGCAGGAATATGAGGAGACCGGAGAGCGGCTGAAGAAATCGCAGCTTTTCGTCGGCCGCGTTACGGCATTTATGAACCCGGTGACCTATGTCATCGTGAATCTCGGAATCGCGGCGCTGATCCATTTCGGTGCGATCCGTGTGGACGCCGGGGATCTTACCCAGGGACAGGTGGTGGCTCTGGTGAACTATATGTCCCAGATCCTGGTGGAACTGATCAAGCTGGCGAATCTGATCATCACCATGACAAAATCCATCGCGGCTTCCAGACGTGTGTCGGAGGTTCTGGCGGTGAAGAATACCGTGGAGTTTCCGGAAGAAAGTGATAAAGAGGCTCCGGCCCATGAGACAGCCGGCAAGGCAGTCCCCCGGGTGGTTTTCCGCGATGTGAGTCTTAAGTATCATGGATCCCTGGAAAATGCGGTAGGGTATGTGAGCTTTACGGCCATGCCGGGGGAGACCATCGGCGTGATCGGCGGAACCGGATCAGGAAAAAGTACCCTGGTCAATCTGATCCCGCGGTTCTATGACGCCACGGAGGGCACGATAGAAATTGACGGTGTGGATATCCGGAATTATCCAAAGAAGGAACTTCGGGACAGGATCGGCATGGTTCCCCAGAAAGCGGTTCTTTTTTCCGGGACCATAGCGGATAATCTTCGCTGGGGAAGTCCGGACGCAGATGAGGAGGAGCTATGGCAGGCGCTTCGGACCGCGCAGGCGGATACATTTGTAAAAGAAAAAAAAGATGGATTGGACTTTTTGCTGAATCAGGCGGGCAGGAATCTCTCCGGCGGACAGAGACAGAGACTTACCATCGCGCGTGCGCTGGTGCGTCATCCGAAGATCCTGATTTTGGACGACAGTGCTTCGGCGCTGGATTTTGCAACGGATGCGGCGCTTCGAAGGGCACTCCGCAGGGAAGCAGAGACGAGTACAAACGGCATGACAATCTTCCTGGTATCCCAGCGTGTATCCACGGTACGTGCTGCAGACCGGATACTGGTCCTTGAAGACGGAGAGGTGACCGGAATCGGAACCCACGAGGAACTGCTCAGGACCTGTGAAACATATCAGGAGATCTGCCGTTCGCAGCTTCGGGCGGATGAGCTTACGAAGAACGCATGATAACGTACGTCATTCTGAGCGAAGCGAAGAATCTTACAGGCTTTGCGGGGGCAAAATACCTTTTGACCCCAGCATCAAAATATGTAATGATGTGGAATGCTCCACAGTCTTAGAGAGATGCATATGAGAAAAAAACCAAATGCACAACCGAATACACAAAAATGGAACCGCAGGGATACCATGCGTAAGATCCTTCGGTTCCTGAAACCGTACCTCCCGTTCCTTATTCTGTCACTGATCCTTGGGGCTGCAACAGTGATCCTGCAGCTTTATTCTCCGATTCTGGCAGGGCAGGCCATCGATCATATCATAGGCCCGGGAAATGTGGAATTACAGCTTTTGGTGAAGATCATCACCATTTTCCTTGTGCTGACGGGATGTGCCTTCCTTACACAGTGGGTACAGAGTGTAATCAATAACCGGATCGTATACCATGTGGTACAGGATATCCGCACCAGGGCCTTTCGGCATATGCAGAAGCTTCCGCTGGATTATATAGACAAACAATCTGCGGGAGATGTGGTGTCCAGACTGATCGGAGATATCGATCAGTTCTCCGACGGCCTGCTTCTTGGATTTTCCCAGCTTTTTTCAGGACTGACGACCATTATCCTGACGCTGGTTTTCATGTTCACGCTGAACGTATGGATCGCTCTTTTAGTTGTGGTACTGACACCGGCATCCCTTTTCCTGGCGTCCTTCATAGCAAAAAGGACATTTCATCTCTTCCGGAAGCAGTCGGAGCAGCGTGGAGCACTCACCGGACTTGTGGAGGAGATGGTGGGAAATGAGAAGGTGGTTCAGGCCTTCGGTTACGAAGATACCGCGCTGGAGCGGTTTGAGGTGATCAATGACAGTCTTGCGGAAGCTTCGAAAAAGGCTACCTTTTACTCATCTCTCACAAATCCGGGTACGAGATTTGTAAATAATCTGATCTACGCGGGTGTGGGGATTTTGGGGGCTTCCTTTGCTATAGCAGGCCGCCTTTCCGTCGGAGATCTCACGGTATTCCTCAGTTATGCAAATCAGTACACAAAGCCCTTTAATGAGATTTCGGGAGTCATCACGGAGCTGCAGAACTCCATGGCATGTGCGGAACGGGTCTTTGAGCTTTTGGAGGAAGATCCGGAGGTTACCGAACCTGCGGATGCACGGGTTCTAACAAACGCGGCGGGAGAGGTGGAACTGACAGGGGTGCATTTCTCCTACGATAAGAGCCGTACCCTCCTTACCGATCTGAATCTCCATGTGGAACCCGGAAAGAGAGTGGCCATTGTCGGCCCCACGGGCTGCGGCAAATCCACCCTGATCAACCTTCTTATGCGGTTCTATGATGTGGATCAGGGGAGCATAACCGTGGAAGGAACGGATATCCGCAAGATCACAAGGAAAAGCCTCAGGTCCAATTACGGCATGGTCTTGCAGGAGACCTGGCTGAAGAAAGCGTCTGTCCGGGACAATATCGCTTACGGGAAACCGGATGCCACGGAGGAGGAGATCCGGGAAGCTGCGAAGACAACCCATGCGGACCGATTTATCCGCCGGCTGCCGGATGGGTATGATACGATCCTCGGTGAGGATGGAGGGAATCTTTCCCAGGGACAGAAACAGCTCCTTTGCATCACCCGTGTCATGCTGCGGCTGCCTCCCATGCTGATCCTGGATGAAGCAACCAGCTCCATTGATACCAGAACCGAGCACAGGATCCAAAGGTCCTTCGCGAAAATGATGGAAGGCAGGACCAGCTTCATCGTGGCACATCGCCTGTCAACCATTCAGGAAGCGGATGTGATCCTGGTCATGAAGGACGGGAATATCATCGAGCAGGGAGATCATGAATCCTTGCTGAGACAGGGAGGATTCTACAGCGAGCTTTATAACAGCCAGTTTGAAGCCGCGGAGGCGTAAAGTTTTAACCCGAGGATTTTGGTCCGGTACCGCGTAAAGTATGTAAGATCCTTCGGGCTCTTGCGCTTCCGATTGGTCGTACTCGTTGCACGAAATGCGTGCCACCGGCACGCGTGCATCCCTCAGGATGACACGTTGATATCCTGATTTGAACGTAATGTGGGAAGTTTTTGTAAATAAGTAAGTAATACAATGTGGAGGAAAAACATGAACATTAACAAATTGATCGCCGGAGAACTGGGGGTCCGGGAAGCACAGGTTGAAGCAGCCGTGAAACTGATCGATGAAGGATGTACGATCCCTTTCATCGCCAGATACCGGAAAGAGGTTACAGGATCGCTGAACGATGAACAGCTTCGTACCCTGGGAGAACGTCTGACCTACCTTCGGAACTTAGAGGAACGGAAGGAAGCCGTGATCGCATCCATTCAGGAGCAGGGGAAACTTACGGAGGAACTGGAAAAAGCCATCCGTGATGCCCAGACACTGGTTGCAGTGGAGGACCTGTACCGTCCGTATAAGCAGAAAAGAAAGACACGTGCAAGTGTGGCGAAGGAAAAGGGTCTGGAGCCTCTTTCGAACATCATTCTTCTGGAACAGCCCGGTACCGATGTGGAAAAAGAAGCAAAGAAGTATATCTCCGAAGAGAAGGGAGTTGCTTCCGAGAAAGAAGCGATCCAGGGAGCGTTGGATATCATCGCCGAGGGAATCTCCGATGAAGCGGAATACCGTACATGGATCCGGGAGCATACCATGAAGAAGGGTGTGATCAAGTCTCTGGCAAAGGATCCCGAGCAGGAATCCCCCTATGAAACCTATTATGATTTCCAGGAGCCTCTAAGTAAGATCACGGGTTATCGGGTGCTTGCTCTGAACCGGGGGGAAAATGAGAAGGTTCTCGGAGTATCCATCGAAGCACCGGAAGAGGAGATCATCGCCTATCTTGAAAGAAAAAGCATCAGGGATCCCAAAGCGCCTACTGCACCGTATCTGAAGGAAGCGGTCGCGGATGCGTATGACCGGCTGATCGCTCCGGCCATCGAACGTGAGATCCGCTCCATGCTGACGGAATCCGCGGAAGACGGTGCCATCACGGTCTTCGGAAAGAATC
>CAMPAX010000016.1 GCA_946633495.1 uncultured Lachnospiraceae bacterium
GCCTCCCATCGGGTAATTGTTCATCTGACCATTCCCCATAGGATGGTTCATCTGCATGCCTCCCGCCTGATGAGGGTACTGCATCCCCGGATTTGGCATAGGCTGCTGCATGGGCTGCATTCCCGGATTCGGCATGGACTGCTGCATGGGCCGCATTCCCGGATTCGGCATGGACTGCTGCATGGGCCGCATTCCCGGATTTGTCACTGGCTGCTGCATGGGCTGCATTCCCGGATCAGACATAGACGGATTCCCCGAACCGGCGCCGCCCGGTCTTTGCATGACTGCACCACATTGGGGACACGCAGGTGCTCCGTCAGGCACCTGACATCCACACTGAAAACAATAAGCCATGGCATTTCCTCCTATAACTATTTGAGTGACAGCTTTACCCGCACATCGGATACTATGATCCGACCGGGAAGCTCCCTGTTCATCACTCAGCTGACGCCTTCACTTCACTTCACTTTACTTTATTTCACTTTACTTTATTTCACTTTACTTTATTTCACTTTACTTCAATTCAGTTCGTTCCATTCTGCCCCGCAAACCTGGGATCCTCTCAGATCGCAGGAGTATTCGACATCAAATCGATCAGCCACGCCAGGGAACAGAACATAAACTGAAGCCCGATAAACATCAACGTGATCATCGGAACCGGAATCCCGATCTTTTTCCTCATATGGTCATGCAGCGGGAATTGGATATTCTTGAAGGCATTCTTCATTTTCAGATAGCGGATCAAAGATACCTTGATCAGACCCAACCCTCCGTCGATAATAAATACAGCACTCATCAGCAGGAAAATGAAAGGATGACCGCTGTGCATTGCTAAAAGTGCCAGCAGGAATCCGATGGGACGGGATCCCGCATCTCCCATCAGCACCGTACTCGGATACCAGTTAAACCTTAAATACGCGATCAATACTCCGGAAAGAATGATCCCCATCCATGCATAGGATGGCATCACCTCCCGGAAAATCAGAAAATATGCCAGGTAAGTAACGATGGACACGCTTCCACAGAGTCCGTCCACGCCGTCCGAGCAGTTTGTGACATTGATGGATGCCCACATCAGGATAACGCCGAGGATTCCGTATACCACTACCGGCATATGGAAGGACATTCCGAAAAATCCCACATCCGGTGTATGAAAGGCAAGAAATGTGACTACTGCCGCGATGGAGATTGCAAGATCCAAAAGCCCTTTGATCAGCTCCCCCCAGGGTTGTTTTGCCGCATCATCCAGGAAACCTGTAAGCATCATCAGCAGCATGAGCCCGAGATTGATGGACAGTTCCGCGCCCAGCGGCAGGAACAGGATCGACATCAGAAGGAAAACCGGGATAAAAACAACGCCCACACCGGTGGTTTTTCCTGCGGATTTGTCATTGATCACAATGATCTTTCCCTCCGGGGTTTCCACCTGCTTTCCGCCGTCCTTCGGAAGAAAAGAAAAAGGTTTCCGAAGCAAAAGCCAGGTGATCACGCATCCGAGAACCGCACCGATGCTCGGGATCAGCCACTGGGGGATACTGTCCTGCAAAAGATTATAAACCATGATGATCTATCCTTTCTGTTTTATGGTAAGTCTGCGTCCAGGTCAGGTCTCTGTCGGATCTGTATCGGAGACGCTTCTTTTTATACTTTTATACTCTCTGGCCTGCCGGATTCATATTTCTTCCGGAAGATTTGCTGCGGTCACACCAGATTCTTCAACTCATCTACCGAGAAGGTATAATCCCGGTTACAGAAATCGCAGTGCAGTGTTACCGGCTTTCCGTCCTGTATCATCTCGTCCAGTTCCTTTCGTCCCAAAGAGATCAGCGCCCTCTCCACCCGTTCCCGGCTGCAGTCGCATTTATACTTCGGAACCATGCGCCGTTCGATCACGGCATCATTTCCAAGAAGTACATGCACCAGATCCTCGATGCTGTATCCGTCCGCGAAATACTCCGTCACGGAATGCACACCCGCCAGAACCTCTTCCAGCCAGCGGATGGTTCCCTCTTTGGCAAAGGGCAGCAGCTGAATGATGAATCCGCCCGCATGCTCCACGAAATTTCCTTTATTCATAAGGACTCCCAAACCCACGGAAGTCGGGATCTGCTCACTGGCAGCAAAATAATACGTCAGGTCTTCGGCAACCTCGCCGGATACCAGCTCGGTCTGACCAACATAGGGATCCTTCAGGCCGATATCCTTGATCACTGAGAGCGTGCCGTTCCCGATGGCCCCGCCCACATTCAGATGTCCTGCAGCGTTCGGCGGGAGGATCACATCCGGCACCTGTACCAGACCCTTCACCTCCGCTGCCGCATTTGCGGTAACCGTAACTCCCTTCATGGGACCGTCTCCGGTCAGCTGTAGTGTCAGCACGTCGGAATCATTCTTGCACATGGCGCCCATCATGGCACCTGCAGTCAGGGTCCGTCCCAGCGCTGCAGTGGCTATGGGGCTTGTGTTATGGATCTTTCTCGCTTCTTCCACCAGGCCCTTTGTATATGCCGCAAAGAAACGCACCTCATTTCCGGCAGCCATGCCGGTAAGCAGTTCATCCATCCAAATCTTACTCATACTGTTCTTCCTTCCCACACTCCCGCGCGATCATCACCACGCGTTCGCTCCGCTCTGTAGCTGCTTCCTTCGTATATTCATCATAAAACTGCACGTCCACAAGGCCCGCAGCTTCTGCAAGAGAACGCATCTCCTCTGTCGTGTAACCCCGTTGCTGATGGAGTTCCTCAAACCTCTGATAACGTCCGTCCGGCTCCTCCCGGAATACCGTAAGATAAAGCCGGTGAATGCCGTCATCGCTCTCCTCATTCTCCCAGATCATGGCCATCTCCTCCCGGGTTTCGGCGATGGAGGAATCCCCCAGCACTTCCCGAAAATAGTAGGGCGTATGAAAGTCCAGGATCAGCATGCCTTTGGGATCCAGATAATTATTCACGAGCCGGAACACCTCCTGCACCTCATCCGGTTCCAGAATGTAATTGATGCTGTCGCAGACGCTTACGATGGCCCGGACCGTTCCATACAGTTCGAAGGACCGCATGTCCTGATTCAGATATAAAATGGAGGCCGCATCGTCTTTCTCCGGAGCAGTTCCACCCTCCCGAAGATCCGCTTCCCTGGCCGCATCCAGCATGTCCGGGGAGAGATCGATCCCGATCATGTCATAACCTGCTCCCGCCAGCCGCCTTGTCATACTGCCGGTCCCGCAGCCAAGTTCCGCCACAAGCCCATCCGGGATCCCTGCTTCCAGAAGAAGCTCCCGGATCCGATCACACCACGCATCGTAGGGAACATTATCCATCAGTTCTTCATATACTTCCGCAAATGCTTCGTAAGCCATTTCACTCTCCCGCTCCATCCCGCTCTGCCACATGTCTCGCACGCTCGGCCTTCGAGAACCGGCAGCCGCAGTAATCCTGCCGGTACAGTCCATATTCCTCGGATAGCTCGATGGACCTCTTATATCCGTTCTTCTTTTTAAAATCACTGAAAAGGAAATAAGGAACGTCCTGTTCTGTCCGGGAATCCTGCGATCCCGGGCCCGCTTCCTCCCGCATCTTCTGCTCCAGTGCGACACCGATCTCATTCAGCCAGTCCGCATTTTTATAGGGACTGATGGACAGCGTTGTGGAGAAGCAGTCAAAGCCATGGTCTTTGGCATATTCAGCCGTTTTCCGAAGCCGGAGATGATAGCAGTCATAGCAGCGGCTTCCGCGCTCCGGTTCCATTTCCCGCCCCTTTATGATAGCAGAAAAGGACTCCGGATCATACTCCGCCTCCACCAGATGCACCTTACTTGCAAAAGGCGCTTCCTTCGTGAAACGCACCAGCTCCGCAAACCTTTTCTCATACTCTTCCGCAGTATCCATATTCGGATTGTAAAAGAAAACGGTGATATCAAAATGTTCTGCCAGAAGCTCCAGACAATGGGAGCTGCAGGGACAGCAGCAGGCATGAAGCAGCAGCCGGTCCTGATCACTCCGACGCATCTGTTCTTCAAATCTCTGATAAAAACTCCATCCTTTTTCCTTCATTTTTACACCGGTCCAATGGGTTTCCTTTTATTTCACTTTTTTCTGTTTTTGGCATTTTTAACTACGAACCAAAATTGAATTGTTCGTTCTAATGATGAAATTTAGCCATATTTTACAGTTGACTTTGTTTATAATAGACAATATAATTACAAATAGAAGCGGTATCGCAATAGCCATACAAGGGGGTGTTCTACAATGACAGTTGAGCAGGCGATCAAGAAATACAAGATGGAACCACTGAATGTCTATACTGCCAAAGTAAAAGCACAGGAGCTGAATGTTCAGGAAGTGCTTTATATGAACGTTCAGAAGAATAAATATGCGTATATCATTCGTGACGGCGCTCGCGGACTCATGCTTTACAAAGATGAGAAGAGTATGTACACGAAGATGTATAAGGGTCTCAAGATGATTCCGCTGGATCCCTGATCCGGTTTATTATCGTGCATCGGTCACGTGAATCAATCTGTTTATTCAAGCGCACAAAGCTTTGTTCTCTGTGCGCTTTTTTGATCCGTTTTTTTCGAGTCCCCGTAAGGCTATTTCATCTCAAATTTACGCTTCAATGTCTCCGCCATGAGCTGAACACATTCCTCGTCCAGATCCAGGATATATGCGGCTTCCTTATCCTTGGATCGTTCAAATACCACATAGTATAGCGGCCCGCCGGTCCCATCCGTATAATCATACACCTTTCGGCGGTCATTACCTTCCAGATCATTTTTCACCCGGTCATTGGAAAGAGGCGCAACCCTCTGGATATCCTCCACGGTGATCTCCCGAAGGATCTTCCGGCTGTTTTTATTGATGATCTTCGAGATCTCGATGTCACCGTTCACGATCAGATATTCAAATTCCACATTCATATGCTGCATCCCCTGAACGATCAATACGATTCCGATGGGGATCAGAAAAAATCCCAGAGGATGAAGCAGGATCATAACCGCGATCCCACCTGCGATCAGCACACCGCCGATCGCCATGATTCCGAACACTTCTCCGCCCGGTTTTCCTTTTACAAGTCTTTCCTTGTACTTATCCATATTCTCTTACACCTTTATCTCGTTACGAATTTTGCTTCTGATTTTGCTTTTCTCTCATGGGGCAGGCGCTGCAGGATATGCCCCGCTCCATACCTTCCGGCGTTCCTACCGCTCCGGTCACTACATTCTGATACATGTAATTATCCACGGTCTCCAGAAGGCAGATCGCCTGACAGCTGATGCCCTGTTCAGCTCCCGTAAATCCAAGCTTTTCTTCCGTAGTGGCCTTTACGTTGATCCGGTCCTCCGTGATCTGCATCACTTCGGCCAGTCTTCTCTTCATTTCCGGAATATGAGGTGCCATTTTGGGCTTTTGCGCAATGATGGTTGCATCTACATTTCCTATGATATAGCCTTCCCGGCTCAGCATACCCACCACTTCCTCCAGCAGTTTCATGCTGTCCGCGCCTTCGTAGGCCGGATCCGTATCCGGAAAATGCTGTCCGATATCTCCCATGGCCGCCGCTCCCAGCAGCGCATCCATAATGGCGTGGGTGAGGCAGTCCGCATCCGAATGCCCCAAAAGTCCCATGGTGTGTTCAATCTTCACTCCGCCCAGGATCAGGTCTCTTCCCTCAACCAGACGATGAACATCATATCCCATTCCAATCCGCATAATCAATCTCCTGTTTTGCCTGTAAGCCTCGTAAATGATGTGATCCATGTTCTTCGGCATTCGATTTCCGGATATAGCCATCACTCCCGAAAACAGCCGAGCAGAGTCACTTTCCAACAGTATTACTATACTAAAAATCAGCTGAAAAAGAAACTATAAATCAAAAATTCCTTAATATATCCTTTACCGGATCAAAGAAAACGTGTAAAATATAACCGTCTGTTTCAAAAGACATTTTTTTAAGACTCGCTTCAATAAAGGAGGAAATATCATGGCAAGATCACTTGGCGGCGGAGGCAGCAGCGGTGGCGGCTCCCGCTCCTTTGGCGGTTCTCACAGTGGAGGAAGCCGCTCCTTCGGAGGTTTCCACGCCGGTTCAAGCAGCGGTTCCACAAGAAGAGTCAGCTCCGGCAGTTCCTACAGATCCGGAAGCAGCTCCCGTAGATCCGGAAGCTTTTACGGAGGCGGACTCCCCCCAAGACCGCCGAGACCATATTATGGCCGTTCCTATCGCAGAGGTTACAGCGGTCCTGTCATCATCAACAACGGCGGCGGTGGTCCCACAGGGACCGGCGGATGCAGCGGCGGATGCATGAAGTCAGTTCTCTGGGTCTTCCTTTTGGTTGCCATCCTGGGAATCATTGGTTCCTTCTTCAAGATGCGGGATGACACCCCCTCCAGCTATAAAACCAACAATTCGGGTTACGGTTGTACCAAATACACCGGCGAAGTAGATAAGAGTCATGGATATTGGGAGGATCACTCCACCGGAGAGCCCTGGATCGACAGTACCAACAGCAGATATCTGGAAGATGGTTTTGAAAGCTTCTATGACGAGACCGGCGTCTGGCCGTATCTCTATGTGACAGACAATTACGGAAGCAAAGGCGATTTCGGCACCTACGAGGAAGCAGTCTATGACCAGCTCTTCGGCAACTGTCCCGGAAACCTGCTCTTCGTCTTCATCGGAAATGAAGAAAGCTACTATATCGCAGCGGGTACCGGAAATGGAGATGTCGTAAACAATAAAACCATCGAGGTCTTCCAGAACAAGATCAATAAATACTGGTCCAACGGTGACTTAGGACAGATCTTCGGCTCTGCCCTGAAGGATGCCGGAAAACAGCTGATGAAGGAAGAAGAGACTCAGTTGTTGGCTAAAGACAGCTTCAGGACCATCATGATCGTTCTCATCGTGGCGGCGGGTGTTGTCATCGTTCTCCTGATCGCCATGACCTGGTGGCAGAAAAAGAAGCAGGCACAGAAAGAAGAAGACGAAAGACTGGAGCAGATCCTGTCACAGCCCCTTTCCACTTTCGGAAATGCAGAGCTTCATGATTTGGGTAAGAAGTATGACAATGTTTCGGTTCCGGCAGGCGCAGGAGCAGGCAGCCCCGCTTCGGCAGGCAGCGGTTCCGTTCCGACTTCCGGCACACCGACCGGCAGTTCCTACGGTTCCGGAGCAGCAGCTTCCGATTCCGTCCTGAATGCAGGCGGCGCAGGCATGTCCGCTCCTACAACCCCCGTGGATACGGATTCTGTTCTGAACCACAACAACAACCAGTAAACCAATCATATAAACTTAAAATGAGCGCAGCGGATTTTCTCTTCCGCTGCGCTTTCCTGTTTTCCCTGTTATCTGTTTCTGTTATATCCTACTCTTCCCAGACGACGCCGGAGCCGTCATTTACATATCGTCCTTCTTTATATACCTTATATGACGTATACAGATTGAAGACGCCAAGTACCATCAGGACCACGCCGAATACATAGAACAGCCAGCTGGCGGTGTCCAGCCATGCCTTCGGGAAAAGGAACAGCAGGAGTCCGATCACGATGGAGACAATGTCGGTCACCAGATAAAACGTGTATTTCTCGGATTTGCCTTTCAGTTTATGCTCCGTAAAAATACTGATCAGAGAATTCAGCAGAATACAGAGGCCGACAACCTTCAGGAAGAAGCCCGCAACCCAGCCGGGATTCGCCACGCAGATGATACCCATAATGAAAAGCATGGAGGCAAAAAATACCGTCACAGGCGAAAAGGATGTCATAAGCGAGATACCGATCACCACGCCTCCGATCATAAGGACCACACCGATGATCGTTACGATCACATCCAGTACATTTCCCTGGATCAGAACAAAAAGCAGTCCAAGGACAAACATAATGAGCGGGATCGTATAGCTTTTTGATTCATATTTAACGAAATTCGGGAAGTTCTTCTCTCTGCGGATCGGACCACCGTTTCCACTTCCACCGTTCCCGTCTTTCTTCTCCAGCAAATTTGCCATCTTATCTATCTCCCTTCCGGAATGATCTGAATGGTATCATATGAGTAAAAACTCTATCCGTATGATACACGAATCAGCCATGTTTTACAATAGAAACAGCATTAATTCGAGATGAATGATTCCTGAAGCTTTTCGTATAGCAGAAGTTTCCTTCACGCCGTATCAAAGAGCGGTTCATTCATTTTCGATCATGGCTTCCAGTTCACCGGCTGTCATGCCGCCGCTTTCCTGTTCATTTCCGGGTCCTTCATCTGCCCGCTGTCCCTCAGCCCCGGGAGATTCTCCACCTGGATTTTCCGCATCCCCGTCCGTATTTCCCGGCAGGCTTTCATCCACGGTCTCATCCGCACGGTCATCGTCATTGGGCGTCTGGGTGCCGCTTTGGGAACCGCTTTCTCCTGTCTTGTCAGGGAGAAGTGCCGCACCGCCCGCTGCCAGCTGATTCTTCAGCGCCACAAGCTGTGCCTGCAAAGAGTCGATCTGTTTCTGCAGCTCTTCTTTATCCTGCTCGGCTTTCTTTACGCTCTTCTCACTCTCCGATACGGTGAGCTGCATTCCGGAAAGCTCCGAATTCTTGGCGGACAGTTCTTTCAGATAGGACGCTTCCAGAGCCTCCTTCTCTTCCGCCGCATTCTTCCTTATCCCCGGAATGATCAGGAAATACAGGATCAGCATACCGATGATCATACCGGCAAACATATATACATTTGAATATCGTGCAAGGTTGGATTCCCTGAATCTCTGACGCACACTGATACTGCGGCGCTTTCCCGTGGGGGACGTAGGATGGATCTTCCGCGCAGGGCGCTGTCCCTCGGGTGTCTCAACTCCGTAATACTCGTCGAACAGATCCGAGAACTCCTCCTCCCCCTGCTCAGCCAGACGGACGATCTGCTCCTCCGTCTCACCCATTTCCCGAAGGTATCTTTGCGCCGTGGTATTGGTCCGATCCAACGTCAGTACCCGGGAAAGACATTTTCTTGCCATGCTCTTTCTGCCCTGCTCCATATAAAGCAGCGCCATCAGAAGATGTCCCTTGATGAAATGGTGATTCAGGGACACTGCCTTCCGAAGGGCGATCTGCGCAAGATCCAGGGAATGCTGCTTCGCATGTTCCAGCGCCTGGTTAAACTCCCGTGCCGTTTCCGACGCTCGTTCCAGCTCCTTCGGATCATCCCGAAGCTCTTTCAGATACCGCACTGCCGGATTCCTCTCCGGCTGGTAATTCATACTGATGACCCACTGACTCAGCGCCGGAACGACCTCTCCCATCTCATAGAGAACCAGACCCAGCAGATTTCGGCTGAGAATGTTCATCTTGTTGTAGCGAAGAGACATTTTCAGGGAATCCACTGCGCCTGACAGATCCCGGCTGCGCGCCTTATCCAACGCGATATTATAATGGTAACTGGATGTATTGAAAGCCTTCTTTAAGAAGTCCTGATTCAGTCTGCAGGATGTGCAGTACCCGTTATGGCTGACCGGCTGCCCGCAATACACGCATTTTTCCCGGATCGCCATTATCTCGTCACTCCCCGCAAATCCTGAGTCATCTGAAGCACGATGTCGGAGATATCTTTCAGGTCACTGGACAAAATGTCCTCTTCCGCCTGACTGACGCCCAGACTCGGGCTGAACTGCTTTAATTCTTCATCAAAATCTATCATATTTACCTCTTCCCGGATCCTTCGCCGGTACCAATCTCCTGTGACTTACGATCTCTGGTGCTCCCGCCGGTACCAATCTCCTGTGACTTACGATCTCTGGTATTCCCGCCGGTACCAATCTCCTGTGACTTACGATCTCTGGTGTTCCCGCCGCATCCGGATCCCCGGTCTTTCTGCCGCAAAATGTGCTTCACCTCACCCACGAGATACAGGGATCCGGTGATCAGCGTCAGCCCTTCCGGGCCAATGTCATATGCAAGCTCCATGGCTTTCTCCAAAGATTCTGTTACAATGATCTCGGGCGGGGCATTTACAACGCTGTCCCCATTCAGGTGCTTTTCCCTCTCTGCCGCGTCCGGCGCATTCTCCCTTGGCTCCTCCAAAAATACGCGGAGGTTCTCTGCAGACGCAGCCCTGCTTCCCTGATACTGCGTAAGCAGGATCCTGTTCCAGGGAAATACGCAGAGCTCCCGAAGAACGCCCCCAACATCCTTATCTCCGGATGCTCCGAAGATCAGCTGTACCTCTTTCGCCTTCCTGAGAGAAGCCAGTACCCGAACACTCTCCATCAGGCGCCGCGCCGCGGAGGGATTATGTGCGCCATCCACGAAAACGCCCGGTGCGGCCTCCTCCAGCCTTCCCTCCCACCAAAAGCTTTTCAGGGACCTTCGGATCAGCTCCCGAAGCCACTCCCGCTCCCTGTCAGGAAAAAGGAAATGTGCAGCCGTAACAGCCGTAACCGCATTCTCCACCTGGTACTTTGCCTCTGTCGGCAGGAAGACATGGTCGTATCTATCATAATCGTTTTCAAATGAAAAATCAATGCCGTGGGCGGTTCTTTCAAATGCATGCAGTTTTACATCCCGGCAGTTGATGATCTCTCGGCACCCATATTCCACAGCCCTTTCCTCGATCACTTTATCCGCCTCACGCCCTGCGTCCTGGGTGTGAAAGACCACAGGTCCCGGTCCGGTGATGATACCCGCCTTCTCTCCTGCGATCTTCTCGATGGTGTCTCCTAAATACTCTACATGATCCAATCCGATCTCGGTGATCACAAAAAGATCCGCCGGTATGCTTGTGGTTGCGTCCAGCCGGCCTCCAAGTCCGGTTTCCAGAACGATATCCTGTACCCCAGCCTCCCGGAAATACCAGAGTGCCAGCACAAACAGGAGTTCAAAAAATGTAAGCATGGGATGATTCTCTCCGCGGCGCACCGCCTCGATCATTTCATATCCCCGCACCAGCTCTTCATCCGGAATCTCAACACCGTTCACACGGATCCGTTCGTTCATCCGGATCAGATGGGGCGAGAAAAAGCCACCACACCTGCTCCCGGCATTTTGAAGCATAAGACAGAGCATCCGGCAGACAGAACCCTTCCCGTTGGTACCCGCCACGTGAATGATCCTGCGGCCCCGTTCCGGATGTCCCAGTGCTTCCAGATAGGATCGGAGCACCGTAAAATCATGTTTCTCTTTTGTAAACTTCGGAATGGAAAGGATCCGATCCACTACCTCATCATACTCTAACATAATGACATGAACATCCTTTATCTATCCCGGTATCGGTGACCGGGCCGTAATGAAATGCGGGAGCAAACGTATTTCGTCCCATGGAAATGGATTCGGATCTTACCGATTATCCACTTTCTCGGGATACAGATCATGATTCGCAAGCCGCTGCCATGCGACCTCCTCCCACTTCGTTCCCGGACGCCCATAGTTGCAGTACGGATCGATGGACAATCCGCCGCGAGGCAGAAATTTGCCCCAGACCTCGATGTACTTCGGATCCATAAGCGCGATCAGATCCTTCATGATCTTATTGACGCAGTCCTCATGAAAATCCCCATGATTCCGGTAGCTGAAAAGATACAGCTTCAGGGACTTGCTCTCCACCATCTTTATGTCCGGGACATACGAGATCGTGATGGAAGCAAAGTCCGGCTGCCCCGTGATCGGACAAAGACTGGTGAACTCCGGACAATTGAACTTAACAAAATAATCGTTGTCCGGATGTTTATTCGGAAATGTCTCCAGCACCTCCGGCGAATAATCCGTGGGGTACCTGGTTCCGGCCGCCCCCAGCAGTGTGATATCTCCCTTTTCCTCCTGTGTTCTTGACATATTCCTGTCCTCTCTGTCTTTCATCATTCGTTTCTCTGTCTGTCATTTCGCGAATCTAAGGCGTCATTTTGATCTCCCCAAGTCCGTCGGCAAACCCGTAAAACCACATCTCACGAACCGGAAGCTGCAAAATGCTCTCAAGTGTTTCCTTATAAAGTGAGAGCTGCGCCCGGTAGCGGCCGATCAGCTTTTCGGGAGTATCCACCCGATCCGTTTTATAATCAACTAATATCACATAGTTCTGTCCCGCTTCATCGGTCTCATAGAAAAATGCATCTATGATCCCCTGCAGCGCTACCGGTTCCCCGGCATCAAAAAGAGGCAGACCAACTAAAAATTGCTGTTCCCGAAATAGCTCCCCGCGAAGTGCCGCCCGCCGCATTCTCTGAAACAGACTCTCCGGAGTATCCGAATAGAACTTTCCTATTTTATCAATACGAAGCACTTTTCGCAAGGGGTCGGTAAAGAACGGCCCCCGGATCAGTTCTTTCAGAGTATCCTGCATTTTCTTTGCGCTGTCGATCTCATGAAAAGGAAGAAGTTCCATCAGCTTATGCACGGCAGTTCCGTAATCTGCACCCGAGACCGTATCCACCCGCTTCGTCTTTTTTTCTTTCTCCGTCATGCCGGCGGATTCATCACCGGATCCTTCTCCTTCTTCCCTCCTGTCCGCGGACGTTGCCCAAAACGGGGTTTCCGGGGGTTCAGAATCTTCCATCATGGCCGCATGCTTTATCTCGGATACAGAGAGCTTGGTCCTAGTCGCTGCCGCCGCCTCATATTCATACCGGAACGAGTAATCTGCGCGAAGCCGCTCCGCAAGGAGATGTGCCTTTTCAGCCAGAGCAGCAGCTTCCGCTGCATCTTTATTCACTCCTTCTCCCGTTAAAGCATCTTCTGATGCTTCCTTCCCCGTTTCTTCTTTCTGTTTATCCTCCGCGTCCTCCTCCGGAGCCGCTTCCGCATCCCCGGTATCCGTCAGTTTCTCCGTGGGAACCAGTTCTACCCGGAAATACTCCGCTGTCCCCTTCGGATCCGCCTGAAGGATCGCCATCAGATAATCCAGATAAGACTTTGCCTTCGCGAGACTCATATATGGAACCGTTCCGGATCTTCCGCCCTCTGCTCCGGTGCATAGTTCCTCAAAAAATTCGTTCATTCCGTTTCCGGCAGCAGTAAGAAATAATCTCTGTTCTGCCCGGGTCAGCGCCACATACAAAAGCCGAAGCTGTTCGTGCAGATCCTCCATGATCATCAGATGATTCACTGCGCGCTTTTTGATCCCCTTTGTCGACAGCCAGTATTTACCGCCGATCTTCCGGATCCGATTCGGTGCAAGACCATAATCCGCACTGACGGTAACCATATTCTCATAGGATTTTCGATTGAATTCCCTCCCCAGCCGTGCCACAAATACCACCGGATATTCAAGGCCTTTGCTGCTGTGGATCGTACAGATGCTTACACTGTTCGACGCCTCCGAAAGGCTGCCCCGTCCCGCAAATTCCTCTTCGTGGATCTTGCATTTATCGATGTATTGCAGGAATGCAAACAGTCCATGGTTTCCGGCCTGTTCAAATGCCTCCGCCTTAAAGAAAAGCTGTGTCAGGTTGTTCAGCCGGTGTTCCCCTCTGGGCATCCTTGCCGCCGTCTCACGAAATCCCGTCTGCTCCAGGATCCGATCCAGGAGCTGAGAGATGGACAGGTACACGCTTTCCTTTTTCCAGAGTTCGACATTTTGATGAAATGCACGTAATTTGGGTTCCAGCCCTTCTGCCAGCTCCCGGAACAATTTCCCGGAATCCGGATCCTCCTTTTCATCGCCCTCCTGTTCATCTATGTCGTTTCTCTCTGCCAGCCAGTCCAGGGCTGCGTCATACAGGCTCTCCGCCCTGTCCTTCCGATGCATGGCAAGGTAAGCCAGTTCCGCATCATTACACCCCACGATGGGCGAATTGAGGACTGCGGCATAGGGAATGTCCTGACGTGCATTATCGATCAGCTGCAGGATCGACAACACGATGATGACTTCCTCCGCATCAAAATAAGCCTTCGGATCCTCCAGCTGCACCGGGATTCCCATCTGCTCATATACCCGAAGCATGGGGCCCATCTTTTTCACCACGCTTTGAAGGATCACGATATCACCGAAGCGTACCGGCCGGAGGCTGGTTGGAGAATTCTCCTCGCTTTCCGGCTTTGACTTGTCATATGTCTCGTTCTTAACCCGGATCATCGTCTTCTCCTCCACCAAAGACAAGATCCTTTTTCCGATCATTTTGGCTTCCAGGATATCCTTATCAACCGGAACTCCCTCCGCATCCAGAACCTTCCCCTCGGTAAGCAGGATCTCCGGAAGCATGGCCGGATCCACCGGTTCTAAGTAGTGATCCGGTACATTCAGCTGCACATCCTCATTGTAATCGATTCCGCCAAAATCCTGACGCATCAGATGACGGAACACAAAATTCGCAGCATCCAGAATCTCCTTCCTGGAACGGAAGTTCTGATTCAGATATAAAACCTCACCTTCCCGTTTTTTCGCGTTATAATCCCGCTCTTTTTCAAGAAAAAGCTGGGGTCTTGCCTGTCGGAACCGGTAAATGCTCTGCTTCACATCTCCCACCATGAAAATGTTGAGAGGCTCCGAAGCACCTTCTCCCCGGGTCTCCTGAGATTCCTCCGGGGCATGAGAAGCTTCCATGGAATACCTTGCCACACTATTCAGGATATGCTCCTGAATATCGCTTCCATCCTGATACTCATCAATATAGATGTACCTGTAACGCTCGGCATAACTTTTCCCCACTGCAGTTACCTCTTTGGTCTCCCGGTCCACAAGGATCGAATATGCAAAATGAGCGATATCCGAGAACGAGTATTTCTTTCTTCGGCGTTTCTCCTCCATCAGAGCATCCCGAAACGCACGGACTGCCCGTACCAGATGCCGGATAACCACCTCATGATCCGCCTTCTCCGCCGTAAGCTCCTCCAAAGAGATATCCTTCACCATGTCCTTCAGGTCGTCGCGGTAGTCCTTTTTCCTGGCAGCAAGCGCCTCGATCTCTTCCGGATCATATACCTTCGCATAATCCTTTCCCCGGAACTGCTTTACCGGCTTTGGAATTCCATCCGCCAGATCCGCCAGTGTCTTTGCGTTCATTATCTTTCGGTAATGTCCGATATCTTCCTTCAGTGACTCCACGATCTTAGGTGCGTATTTCAGCCTGTCCTGATCCGTCTCAGCATCATAATACGCGGCCTCCCGGGCAAGATCCGCCTCTGCTGCCGCCGCCTTCTTCTGAACCTCCATAAGATATTTCGCTTCCCAGTCATCCGATCCGCAGGAATCCAGCCAGCGATCCGGATCGGCAAAAGCCTCGGACACACGGAAGGCTGCCAGGATCAGATCCCGTAGATAGTTATCCTTATACGTTTTCCGCGTAAATGCCCTTGCAAACCGGGCAAATTCCGGGTCTTCGTACAAACAGTTCAGCACCTCATCCAGAATCTCTTCGAAAAGCAGCGCCTCTTCTCCGCTGTCAAAAACACCATAAGCCGGATCCACTCCCACCGTCTGGAAATTCTCCCTCACCACTCGATTACAGAAGCTGTCGATGGTGGAAATATCCGCGTTCGGTGCGATCGAAAGCTGCCGGAGCAGCCAGGAATCCTGAGAGGCATAGGCACGTTTCTCCATCTCCGCGATGATCTTCCCCTTCATCTGGGCGGCCGCCGCTTTTGTAAATGTAACCACCAGGATCTCATCGATCCCGCAGCGTTTCTCCGCCACACTGTTCACGATGCGCTCCACCAGAACCGCCGTTTTGCCGGAACCGGCTGCGGCGGATACCAGGATATTATGATCCCGGGCGATACTGTCCAGAACCTTTTGTTGTTTCCCGTTCCATTTCATAACAATTCTCCGACTGTATTGAATCGATCTTTATGATCTCGTGATCCCGTTCGTTCACTTCGAATTCCCGTCACTCATCACTCTCTTCATCTGCATCTTCAAGAAGCATATCAAGGAATGTCTCCTCATCCCTGCTGCTCTTCATCTTTGCATTCTTCAGCGGCACCCTGTGCTTCTTTCCCGTCTCCGACAGTTCTGCCATGATCGCATCCTGACTGGGGGCTTTCGGAACATAATTCTCTCTTGATTCATTCTTCCGGAACCTGCAGACCACTGCGGAATCACAATAATCGCATGCCCCCTTCTGACGACCGCTGACTCTGGTCGGGAGTTTTCGGATGTCACCCCTGAGGATATGCTCCGTCATCTCCTTCATTTTGAACACTGCATACTCCCCGATGCCATCCATAAGCTCGGTGGTCGCAAGGACACTCCCCTCCGTCGGGGATACACCGGTGCTCTTTGCCACCTTGATGGGCAGGATCTTTGCAGCCTTAAGATTCCGGCTTTCATCCACCGCATCCGGATCCTGAAGTTCCACGATATAGTGCTTCGGCAGGGCCCCCCCTTCTTCCGTGGGGCTGATATTCGGTACTCCCCGTAATTTCAGGGCTTTCTCCATCTCCTCACGCGCAGCCTCCTCCTCACTGGAAAAATCCTTTCCCAGTTTGGTAAGCACCGGCTCGTCCACATGATAGTAGTACATTCCCGCAGGGAACACGGACACTTCGTCCTGTCCTTCCGTCGATGATGCGCCCTGCTCCGCCGATGCCGCGCCCTGCTCTGCCGACGCTGCGCCCTGCTCCGCCGACTTTCCTTCCTGTGCGGCAGCCGCCTTCTGTCTGAAGATTTCCGTCAGGATCCTAAGATATACGGTGAGCTGCAGATTCCGTCCGTCCCGAAGATCACAAAGATCCATCTTCTTATCACCGGTCTTATAATCAAGGATCCGAAGGAAGACGGTTCCATCCTCCGGCGAGGTCCATGTATCCAGCCGGTCGATCACACCGTTGATCCTCACCGTCTCTTTACGCCCGTTCGGTCCCTCCGCCTCAAATTCTGCAGAAAAATCACCCTCCATCACTTCCGGAAGAAGCTTGCTTCCGGAGAGCTGTGATCTCAGCATATCCACTGTGGTCTCCGCCAGCTCACCGATCTCGGTCAGCGTCAGATCCGTTTTTCCATCCCGGTGTTCTTCCTCCAGAAGCTCCGGTTTCTTCTCTCGGATCGCATCCCCCACTGCCTGTTGTACCAACGATGTCAGCTTCTCCTCCGGCAGATTCTTCCAATCATTTTTATGTTCCCTTTTCACCCGCTGAAATACAAGCTCCAGGGTTTTATGCAGGATCTCTCCCACATCCAGCTCCCTCATCAAATGCGTTCTTCTGGGGGCAAGCTTTAGAATGTATCTGAGGAAATACGCATACGGACAGTTGGCGTATTTTTCCAATTGAGAGACGGAGACGCGTACATTCAACCGGTGCATCAGTTCCGGCGGGAGCATCTCCCGTCCCTGCTGCACCTTTTCGCGCCGCTTCGGGATCTCCGGGAAGACTTCCGCCAGCGCATTCATAACGATCTGATCCGCGATGGAAACTCCCTTTTCTTCATTTTCTTCATTTTCTCTTTCCGGGTCAGATCCCGGAGCGGTTTTTTCGTTCTTCTTTTGCTGCTCTTCCTCACGCTCCAGCAGCCGCATATACTCCAAACGATCGGGGATCACATTTCCGGAAACCTGCTTCCGGATCCGCTTCTCTTCCCGGAGCATGGGGAATAACCGTTCGATCCGTCCCAGCAGGAATGACTTCTCCATCTCCTGCGTGGATTTACTCTTTTCCGCATATGTAATGATCAGCTGCTCCGTCGGCTTGCTGAATGCAAGATAGAGGGCAAACTGCTCCCGGAACCTTTTCTTCGTTTCGTCGGGCGCAAGTCTCCCGAATCCCGAGCTTATGCCTTCGCCCGCACCTCCCGCGCTTTCTTTCCTGCCACTGACCGCGGAATCCTCCAGCGCTTCCTCCAGCCGGGTCCTGTCCCGGTCAGACAGAAGCCCTCCCGAGCTCCTGGGTTTCGGCAGGATCCCTTCATTGAATCCGATCACATACAGCACTTTCACGTTACCGATCCGGGTACGGACCAGATCTCCGATCAGTACAGAATCCTGCGTCGGAGGGATCACTCCGATCCGGATCTCACGAACACCGATGAGCAACGTCTCCCGGAGTTCATGCAAGGTCATTTTACGGTCGCCGAGGATCGACTCGGTCTTTTCCAGTACGGAGAGGTATTTCTCGTAAATTCCCGGATATGCCTTTGCCTCCGCGGGATAGCCCATCTTTGTCAGATCATTTTCCGCCTCATCTCCCCGCTCCGAAAGTCCAAGCCTTGGATCCTCGGCCAGAGAAGAGAGTCCCCGGATCATCCGACTTACGGAATACTGCTTTCCGCCGGCAAAAGGAAGAACCGGTTCCATGATCGAAAGGAAAAGCTGACGCAGTTCTTCCATCTGCTCCAGCTGATTTTCTTCCGTTTCCGTCCTTTCTCTTTGTTCCTTTGCGGCCGCTCCGCCCACAAAATGCTCCACGGGCTTCTGCCAAAGCTTCTTTCCTCGAATCCCGTGAGCGATGACAAAATTCTCCAGCCATTCCGTCACTCCGGAATCCAATCCAAGTTCCTGCACCGCCCGTTCCAGCACGCCGGTTTTCAGAAACGCAAAAACACTCTCATATGTAAAGTCCCGGTCCAGCATTTCCAGGACAAAAAGCTGAGCATCGATGATGGGGTTATTCACAAAGGTTCTTGTCCGGTCTGTAAAATACGGCAGACCATACTCCCGCATCACCAGATCCACATAGCCGCCGACTCCATCCGGATCTGCGGTGAGGATCGCCGCATCACGATAGCGGAAGCTGCCATTTCCACTTCGTACCCGGTCCCGGATATCCTCTGCCACAACCCGAAGCTCTTCCACGGAGTTCACCGTCCTCCAGACAGAGATCCCGGAAACTCCCAAGAGGGATTCCTTCCCTCCTTCCCCGCCTTTATACTCCACTACCGGAAACCGGAACACCTGCTTTGTCAGGAAACGGAGGGGTGTGTTCACCGGCAGTTCCGGCTGTGTCATCAGGTCCGCATCCGGTGCGATCCGGATCAGCTGTTCCAACATTTCCGTGCTTTGCTCGAACATGAGATTCCGGGTATCTTCCGGATCCAGAGTGATGGTAAAGGTCATAGAGGCCGCACGATTCGTCAGACATCCAAGGACCTTTCTCTGAGCCGCGGTAAATCCCGTGAATCCATCAAAATAAAACACAGCTCCGTCCACGGCGCCTACATCCTCGGGCTCTGCCAAAAGCCGTGCCAGATAAGCCGGGAGTTCCTCGGCAACCATGTACTGCTCTATAAAAGCAGAATCCTCACGAAAGGCCCGGTAAATGGTCAGCACATCCTTCAGTTTTCTTTTCAGATGCAAATGCTGTTCCGAAAGTGCTTCTACGGCATGCTCCAACTCCTCCGGTCCGATATCAAACATCAGGAATTCCGAGAACAGAGACTTCAGTTCATCGATAAATCCCTGCCTGTCCACACTCCCGCTGTAAAGCTCCAGGTCACTTCGAACCTTTCCCACCACGGACCGAAGCAGGATCGTTTTTCCGTAATCCTCCAGCACCTGACGCATGGACTTTCCCTGCTCCTCGAAGATCCGATATGCCAGACGTGTGAAGCCGATGATGTCGATATTGAAAAATCCTGCCCGTCCCGTCCGCTCCCGGTTAACCTTGAGGATCCTTTGCTCCATGCTGCTTCCGGACTGTTCCGGAACGATCAGATAAAACCGCTGTTCCGGATGCGCCGCTGCCAGATCCACCAATTCTTCATATATTCTCGTTGACTTTCCCGAACCGGCCGACCCGGTCAGGATCTTAACGTCTGCTTTCATACCACTGCCCTCATCCCGTTCTATGAATCACATAAACTCCATAAGAAAAACATCTGTTCCCCTCTTCATTCTATCAGATACCTATACCTCACGCCACCAAAAGTATGAAGATATCATCAGAAAAGGACGGAGCGAACTGTATCTCATATAGCCAAAATGGTTGCCTCCGCCGCCTTGATAGATTCCGCAGGAAATGCTATAATGATTTTCGTGTTATGAAAGCGGACACGTTTTGGTTTTGAAAAGGAGGATACCATGGCGAATACTTACAGGATCAATTCACCGTACAATAATCTGATCAAATTAAATGTGACACCCGGACATTTTGCCACAACCCAGTCTCATATCAACGCATACATCGATCTGACTACTTTGAAAGCCAGAAGCAGTGAAGCTAAGGCCGTAGCCAAATCCATCAGTTCGGAATATATGGCAACCACCGTTGTGGACGTGATCATCTGCATGGACGGCACGGATGTGATCGGTGCCTATCTGGCTGACGAGCTTACGAATTCGGGTGTTATGTGTATGAATGCCCACGGCTCCATCTACGTTATCACGCCGGAGCAGAATGCCATGGGTCAGCTGACCTTCACGGACAATGTGGTTCCGATGGTGAACGGCAAGCATGTCCTGCTGCTCCTCGCAACCGCTTCCACAGGACATACGGTTGAGAAGGCCATCGAGTGCATCAATTACTATGGCGGCATCATCGAGGGGATCTCCTCGATCTTCACCGCAACCGATGAAATCGACGGTTATCCGATCCACTCTGTCTTCCATAAGAAGGATGTGGAGGGTTACGATTCCTTCCCGTCTTCTGCCTGCCCCTTCTGCCAAAGCGGTGCAAAGCTGGACGGTATCATTTCCGCCGGCGGACTGAAGGCGCTGTAATTCCATACAGGATATCTATATACTTAGGTTAAAAGGAGCAGCATTCCGCTTACACGGATGCTGCTCTTTTCACTCTTTCTTTATT
>CAMPAX010000017.1 GCA_946633495.1 uncultured Lachnospiraceae bacterium
CATGCCGTCTTTTACATCCGCAGGGTCCAGCTTCCATTCAATGAGAGAATGAATGGTGGTATTCCCGCAGTTCTCCCGGAAAAGCTTCTCCAATGGCTGCTTATCATCCAGCGTACAGTTTGGGATCATGCACTGCATGAGCAGCAGCATAAGTACGCTTTTACCACCGCCGTTGGCCAGGTCGTAAAGCGTGTTTTGTCCGTACAGGCGCATGGAAAAATCATCATAGGCCTGGGTTCCGAAATTATATTTTACGTTGTTCACCCGAATCCGATTGATACTGGGCATGGGTTTTCCTCCGGTTATCTGTTCACAGTCTTATGCAATCTTTTACAGCCTTATGCAGTCTTTCACTGCTGATCAGCTGTTCCGCGGTTTCATACTCTGTCAGAGGCAGATAGGTCCGATTCCGCGGCGCCGCTCAGCAGCCCGTAGATCCGTCCCTTCCCGTCTTCGAAATATCCCTCCACGATGGCCCGAAAACGGTCGGTGGGATAAAACCGATCATCCACTGCCAGGAACAGTTTCTCTCCCTGCAGAAAATTCATGGTCAGTTTCACATATCCGTACCTGGAGCCCCGGCCGGCCTTATTCCGGTCCTTATCCTCGCTGACCATCAGCGGAAGCTCATGCCAGAGCAGCGCCACCGAACGAAAGCCCTCCTGCTCCTCGGCCGTCCGGTTAAATGTATCCTTCTCTGTCACGATCTCTTCTGCGGCCTTGCTGATCTCCGCCAAAAGCTCCTCCATCCGTACATATTCCTTCACCTGATACGCTGCAGAATCCGTGTAGAAGAAAAGCAGCGCCTGGTAAATGATGAAATACACCAGATACAGCTCCCTGTTCCTTCGAAGACCCATGATCCGTTTCAGATCGTCATTGGTATAGCCGAAGACCTTGTTGCCTTCCCCTGCCGTGACGAACAGCGTCTCATTATATTCATATACGGAAATGTTCAGCCTGGCCAGAAGCCTGGTCACCAGCTCATAAACCTCTGCATTTGCATAATATGTCTGGTAAAGCTCCGCCGTTCCGGGACGGTTCTTTGCGATCTCCTCCCCCGACATCAGCAGACTGAATATATCCATGGCTTTTGTAAGTGTTTTTTCTTCCATACCTGTGTTGTCCTATGTTATCCGTTCCTGTCTTTTCCTCTTTCCCGATCCTTTCGTTCCGTGTACGGAACCCGCCGCCACCCCGGGGATCTCAAACGCTCTTAGGATTTCCGTCGCCCGTTCCGGTGGTTTCAGAGGAAAATGTCATGGTCCGCACGGTCCCCTGCGGCTCACCCATGTCATCGATCAGTTCGATCTCCTCGCTTCCGAAGTCCACCGCCACCGTAAGGTTCCTGAATCTCTGCTTTTCCTCATCCGAGAAGCTTCGGGCTGCATACGCCTCCAGAAATGTCTCCGGTTCCGTAAAGCTTTCCTCCAGCCGGTATCTGTCTTTCTTCGACAGATGAACCAGGAAGGAATAATAGTCCCGGTTCCGGTAGATCTCTTTCCCGAATTTGATCTCCAGGATCGCATTAAATTCCGAAAGTGTCACCGTGCCCCATCGCGTGAGCCGATCCAGAAGCTCCCGGAACAGCATCACGAAGTTTTCCCCGATCAGCCGGCTCAGCTTCTCGTCTTCATACACAAATCCATGATCCGGCTCCGCCTTCTCCTGCTTCTCCGTCAGCGCCTCTTCTTCCCTGGCCTCACTCACCAGTTTATCGATACTGAATACCGAAAGGGATTTCCTGCGCCTCGGCATAAGAAGCGGTGCAAGGATGAGTCCCATTTCATCCGGCCGGTCCTGCTCCCGCATCATTCTTTGAGCATTCAGGAAATCAAACGCCGGGCGTAACTGCCGGGCCTTGGAACGTTCCACCATTTCATCCGCCATCCGAATGAGCGAAGCCGCTTCCTCCATCAGAAGCCGGTGACTCTCGATGGTTTTCTTTAATTCCGTCTCCAACGCCGCGATATCCTGCCCTGCATTTCGAGGGCGCACGGCAGCGGACTCCGCCGCCCCGGGCGTTCCCGCCGGATATGCATTTGCTGTCTTTGCCACAGCCTTATCCACCAGCGCCTTATTCTTTCGGAAAGACTCCCGCTCCTGATCAAACCATTTGGAGATCCCCTCCATATAGGTCTCGCAGGCCGCAACTCCCGCGCGGATATCCGTCCGAAGAAGGTGCACCGCAGCCTCCCGTTCCTTCCGAAGCCGGCTCACCTCCAGATTGATCCTGCGAACCACATCGATCCCCCCGCGGAAATTCTCGGTTCGGATCATTTTCTCCAGAAGCAGCTGTTCCGTACTGATGGTACTCTCATCCCGAACCTCCTTGGTGGAGAGATAGAACTCGATACCGTCCGCCGTAATGCTGTACGTCACTTCACCGTCCTGAACCGTGCTTTCCACCAGCCGGACGTACCCCTGCTGCTTCATCCGGCTTTCCGGATCATAGAAATGAAAGATAAACGGCCGGCCGTCATTTCGGATCTTATCAAAGAGGAAACGGATCAGCTCCGCTTCATCGTCAGCTTCATGCCGCATGGTCCGCGGCAGATCCTCCTGCCCGCCGGCGGAAATATCCGATGCATACGCAGGGCTGCTCCCCCGGTCAGGGCGCAGGTCGAAATCCCTCCGAAGAACATTTTTTAAGAACTTCTCTATCTCAGGATAAGTCACGGCCCGTCCGTTCATCTGATTCTCCTGGATCAGAAACCGGAGCAGCGCCATGGTGATATACCCCATGTCCAGATCCTGATACTGCCCTTCCTTATACTGACTGAGGCTGGTTTCCTGCAACACAAAGAACGGATAATACTTTTTCAGGTACATCATCCGTTCCTTCTGGTTTCTCAAAATATCATCGATCAGAATATGTTCTTCAGCCATGGGGTTCCATACTCGCTTTTTTATAATACCGCACACACCCGGTCAAAGCCGTCCGGAGTATGGCAGTCCACGATATATTGTATCATTTTTGTTCTTCCATAACAAGTTTTTGCGGGAACAATTTCCTGTTTTGATCCGGATGCGGATCCCTGTCAGTCCGGGCCTTTTTCCCCTCTCAGACATGCCTCCCGGATTGAATGTATCTACGATCAATGCTATAATCGTGTACAGCAAACTATAATAATCTTTGATACGGAGGTACACCATGACGAAAGACGATTGTATTTTCTGCAAACTTGCGAACGGGGTTATCCCCACAAATAAAATCTATGAAGACGATGATTTCACAGTGATCCTGGACGCAGCCCCGGCTGCCCGGGGGCACTCGCTGATCCTTCCGAAACAGCATTCAGACAACCTGTATACACTTCCGGACGAGACTGCCGCCAAGGTTATGCCCCTGGCCAGGAAGATCGCCAACGCCATGAAGGAATCTTTCCACTGCGATGGCGTTAACGTACTGCAGAACAACGAAGAAGCTGCCGGACAGTCCGTGTTCCATTTCCATGTGCACGTGATCCCCCGGTTCAAGAAGGATATCCTCAGCCTGCTGTGGAGCCCCGGCAAACCCAGCGATGAGGAGCAGCAGAAAACCTGTCGCGAGCTATCAGATGCTCTGAAGTAACAGCCTTTCATCGAGGCTTCATGATGAGAACGGAAACTCAGATTTTTATCCTCTTCAAAGATACAGCAAAGGACGGAGACTGTGACTGTCACAGTTCCCGTCCTTTTTTCATCCGAATGTCTGCTCTGCTTCCGGGGATATTACGATGATTCCGCCTCTCGCTGTCTCCCTTCGTCGGTTTAGAACCCAAGCTCCGCATTGAAGACCGTTCCGTCGATCGCATTGATCTGCAGGAAGCTTCCCTCTGCATGAACATTCCCCTGATCGGTGACACAGGTGCCCTCGAAGCTCCAAACCGGAACCAGAAGTCCCCGCTCATACTCATTCTTCTCCGAAACCATCACGTACCGAAGGATGACCTTATCGATCTTGAAGGTATATTCCGGCTCTTCGATCTCCTTAGCTTCTTCCCTGGTCATGGACAGGATCGAGTCAAAGGAAGGGCTCTGGTTCAGCGCCTCCAGCTGACTGTTCTGATAGATCTTCCGGATTTCTTCCAGATCCAGCAGCTTGCTGTCCTTAACAACCTCTTCGTCTACCCGCAGGGGATCACTTATGGCAAGTCCCACGATCCCGTTGTCATTTACATAGACCTCAACAACCTCACCGAACCAAACCTTTTTCTCCTCACGTTTGCTGTATTTCTCTCCGTAATTCTCTACGATATTTCCGTTCACGGAACGCTGGAAAATGATATGCCATGCCCGTCCTACCGTGAAGTCATAGCAGTATTTTCCTTCCGCATCCTTCGCATTATTTATGTGTTCCGGATCCGTGATGTACTCATCCGTTGCTGCAGCCACAGCGTAATCTTCGGAGAGACCCAGGCGCTGCAGCAGTTCCTCTGCCTGACGGACTGCCTCCTCCTTTGTGAGCTGATTCGTCTCTTTGGTACTTTCCGTTGTCTTGAAGCCGGTGAAATCGGGATCCACGGTTCCATCCCCTTCATAACCGATCTCCCCGTCCGGATAAGTGGTCTCCTTCACCTCCCAGGGAACACCCACCGGCGGAACCGGATTCTTCTTCTCATCGTACAGATATCCGATCCCCTGCTCCACCGGCCATCCGTAAACGTTGAATCCCGGAAGCACAAGTCCGGATTTCACGTTATAATCCCTGCTTTTAAAGAATTTAAGTGAGCTTCCGTACCTTACGGAATTGGTCACAGCGAGATTGGCATAGGTTCCGTCCTTCCCATCCGTCACACCGTAGAACAGCTCGCCGTCCGGCATCAATGACTGATAATAATCCTTGAAATGCTCCACCTCCGCATACCCCTTCGACAGGTCTTTCACCGATCTGAGGCCGGGAGTTACCGGATAGTCAGTGATCTCACTGTAGGGCACCTGTCCGCCGATCTTCCATGCCGGGTCCGGCTTTTCTCCCTGGGCAAGTGTCTGTTCCACGATGGGATCATAGAGTCGAATACCGTCATACAGTTGAGTGTCCTGCAGCAGTGCTTCCTTTACCTTCTTCAGAAGGGTGTCATCGATGCTCCCGCGTCGCACGGACAGGATGGGGTATGCATCACACTCAGGGATCAGCACCGGCGCATTTACCTCGATATTCATGAGCCCGTTCTCACTGGAGAACTTCATCTCCATCTGATCGATCGTTTTCATGGAAGCCGCCTCTCCGTCCTCGGCCTTCACGTCATCCGTGGTATAATCCCCAGGCTTCGGGCTCTCACTGCTTTCCATGACCGCACCCTCTTCCGCTTTCTTCACCAGGTTCCTTGCGGTCTTCGATTTATCGATGGGCGCCCTTGCGGTTGTGGGCTCCTGAGGATCTGCCGCCTCTTTTCCACAGCCCGGAAGGGCCGCCATCATCAGGCAGGCCAAAAGCAGGCACGCCGCTCCTTTATGTGGTCGGTTCTTCTTTTCCGTTTTTTTCTCTGTCATCCTTCGCATATTTCCACCTCCGTATGCCGTGCGTACTATGCATGTCATTGTGCTATGCATTTGAATGTGCTATGCATTTCAATGTGCTATGCATTTCAGTGTACTGAGATTCTGTCTCCTGTACCGTTCTTCGTATACAAGCATACTTCGAATACTGCAAGCAAATATTCCGATTTTTGTAAAAGGAATGTAAAATGCGTGAGCAATGAGCCATGCGCATTCACATGATATACTGTGCGGGAGCTTGCTCCCAGGCACAGGATAGCGTGTGAATGCATACGGCGAACGCCGCGACATCGACGGTTGCGCAGCAACCGGAGATGGCGGGCATGGCGAAGTTCATCGAAGGCTGCGTATCTCCACCTCTGTTCCTTTTCCTTCCTCGCTTCGTATCTCCATCGAAGCACCAAGCTTCTCCAGGATCAGCTTTGTCAGAGAAAGGCCAAGACCCGCGCCCCCTTCCTTTCTGGATCTGGATTTATCCACCATATAGAAGGGTTCCGTCACTGCCTTCAGTTCCTCCGCCGGGATTCCGATCCCCTGGTCACGGACCGCCAGTACGCCATCCTTCCAGATAACCCGAACAACGTCTTCCGGCTTGCTTGCCTTGATGGCATTATCCACCAGATTGATGATCACATCCCGGATCAGATCCTCATCCGTATGGATCATATCCCGGTCATACTCCGTGATCAGCTCCACGGAATGCTCTTTCTTCTTTACCGATACCGTCTCCTGAATCCCCCGGAAAAGTTCCTCCACGGGAACATCCCTTTTCTCAACCACATCTCCCTCAGAGATGCTGAGCAGCCGCATCATCTTATTCGACAGCCTTCCCAGCCGATTGGTCTCCGAGTAGATATAGTACAGCGCCTCCTGTCTCTGTTCCTCTGACAGCTTTGTGGTAAGCAGTGTCTCTGCATACCCGGCAATGGCTGTCATGGGAGTCTTCAGCTCATGGGACAGATTCCCCATCATCAAGGTCTTCCGCGCTTCCGAGTCCCTAAGCTCATTCTGCTTTTGCTCCACTGCCTCCGCCATGGCATTAAAATGCTCCGCCAGGCTTCCCAGCTCATCTTTTGTGGGAACTTCGACCCGCCGGGAATACTCTCCCCGAGCCATGTCATTTGTGGCATCCGTCAGGACATCCAGAGGACGAAGCACTTTTCTGAGAGAGAAAGCGGTCACAGCCACCACAAGAAGAAACATGGTGCATGCGGTCAAAAGATAGATCAGACCATAGGTCCGGATCCGCCCGTGCACATCCGTGATGTCATAGAGCCGATAAAGCTCGTAGTCTCCAATGGTTCTTTTATTTACGATATAGCTTCCATCCTCATAGGCAAGCTCCTCCCGGTCGTCTTTGTTCATATCCGGATCATCGTCCGGGAACGCGGCACGTTCCAGTTCCGCCCGGTCAAAGACGGTGATATTGTAGACCTCCCTGCCCTCCCGGTAGATCACATTTCTCCAGTTGTCCATGGTTTTATAGATGAGCGACAGGGAAGCTTCTTCTCTGTCTTCTCTGTCCTTTTCCTCACGATCCAGCCTTCGCTCAAAACCGGAATAAAACTCCACGGCACTGACCGCCGCCTCGCTGTAGGCATCCCGAAGCATGCTCCTCCGAAGGATCAGCATCAGAACAAAGCCTCCGACGATCATACTGACCGCCGTGGCAATGCTTACGATGAGGATCATTTTCTTCTTGAGCTTCATCCTGACACCTCAAAGCGCACCGGGGCTACACTTCCAGCCGATATCCGAATTTCGGGATCGTCCGGATCACCTCCTCCAGTCCCAGCTTCTTTCTCAGCTGTGCGATATGCACATCCACCGTCCGTGTCTCTCCCATAAAATCCGTTCCCCAGACCAACGCCAGCAGCTTCTCTCTGGAGACCGCCTTGTTCCTGTTACGGACCAGCACCTCCAGCAGCTTAAATTCCATGGACGTAAGGCGCAGCTCCTCCCCGTCTCTCTTTACCTGCATGGCTTCGAAATCAATATCCAGTCCTGCGATGGATTCCTTCTGTTTCAGGGCTCCCGTCCGTTCCAGAACCTTCTCGATCCGAACCATCAGCTCCAAGACCTCAAATGGCTTTACGATATAATCCTCCGCCCCGCCGCGAAGTCCCGTCACCTTGGAAACCACATCGTCCTTTGCAGTGAGGAAGATCGTCGGGATTCCCTTCTCCTTAACGATCTCAAAGAGCGAGAAGCCGTCCATCCCCGGCAGCATCACATCCAGAAGGGCCAGCGCATAATCCGCATCTATCGCAAGTGCATCCGCCGCCTCTTTTCCATTATGAAAAACCCTGGTCGTATAGCCGGAGCATTCCAGATTCACCGCGATCATCCGTGCGATGGCTTCCTCATCCTCTACGATCAGAATCCGCAACATTTGGCACCTCCTGAATTCGTTGAAGCAGATATCCGTCCGCCTCTCTTTTCCTTCTTTTTGATCCCGTTGATCCCTGGTTTCGTCCCCGCCAGAAATCCAAAAGAACCCGCCATCCCAAGCTGTCACTCGTGAATTCCCTGCCTGTATGAACAATCACGTGAAGGGATTCTCTGTTTTGCTCAGAATGACAGGTCCTTTTGATCACTGTCAGTTCATTTCAATCACTCTTAATTTCTTCCGATCGTTGTCGCACGCTTTGCTTTACAGATAGCTCCGCAGCTTCTCTGCCATGTCGGTCTTCTCCCAGGGTACGTCGATGTCCGTACGTCCAAAGTGGCCGTAAGCTGCAGTCTGCCTGTAGATCGGTCGTCTCAGATCCAGCATCTTGATGATTCCTGCCGGACGAAGATCGAAATTCTCACGTACGATCTCGGTCAGCTGCTGATCCGAAAGCTTTCCGGTTCCGAAGGTATCCACCATAATCGATGTGGGGCGTGCCACACCGATAGCGTAGGAAAGCTGGATCTCACATTTCTCCGCAAGACCTGCCGCCACGATATTCTTAGCTACATACCGTGCTGCGTAGCAGGCGGAACGGTCCACCTTGGTGGGATCCTTTCCCGAAAATGCTCCGCCGCCGTGACGTGCATAACCGCCATAAGTATCCACAATGATCTTCCGCCCTGTAAGTCCGGAATCCCCCTGGGGTCCGCCGATCACAAACCGTCCTGTCGGATTGATGAAATATTTGGTATTCTCATCCAGCATCTCCTTCGGAAGGATCGGGTCAATGACATATTTCCGGATATCCGCATGAATCTGCTCCTGGGAGACCTCCTCGCTATGCTGGGTGGAAATCACCACTGCATCGATCCGGAAGGGGTGCCCCTCCTCGTCATACTCCACGGTGACCTGTGTCTTGCCGTCCGGACGAAGATAATCCAGCGTTCTGTCCTTTCGAACCTTCGTCAGCTGCAATGCCAGCTTATGCGCCATGGAGATCGGATAAGGCATAAGTTCCGGAGTCTCCGTCGTCGCATATCCGAACATCAGACCCTGATCTCCGGCACCGATGGCCTCCAGCTCCTCATCCGTCATCTGATTTTCCTTTGCTTCCAGCGCCTTGTCAACACCCATGGCAATATCCGCCGACTGTTCGTCGATGGACACGATGATTCCGCAGGTATCACAGTCGAAACCATACTTGGCGCGGTCATACCCGATCTCCCGGATCGTCTCACGCGCAACCTTCTGAATATCCACATATGCCTGAGTAGTGATCTCACCCATCACCAGAACGAGCCCCGTGGTGACAGCTGTCTCGCAGGCTACGCGGCTGTTCGGATCCTGTCGGATCATTTCATCCAGGATGGCATCCGAGATCTGGTCACAGATCTTGTCCGGATGTCCCTCCGTTACCGATTCCGATGTAAAAAACCGTCTTTCCATATTCTGTCTTCCTCATTCGGATCATGGATGTGCCCGCTTCTGACAACACGTCCGACACTCCGTCTGATCCCTGTTCTGATAATCGTCAGGATCAATCTGACGTAATTCCATATTGTATCAGGTTCCGGATCATTTTCCCGGAAAGGATCCGAAACGCAACTACACTCTATCATTCTCAGCAGAATAATGCAAGCACCATTCCTCTAAACCGGAGGCATATCCATAGAATACGTGATCACCGTTCTATATCGATATGAACCGTTCTTCCCCAACTCATCTCCATATCCGGGGTGGTAAGAAGCCAGAGAACCGGTACGCCGCAGGCTTCTCTTTCTTCCACATCCGGCGCAAACCCATCCGTTAAGATCACGATGGCCTTTGGAAGATTCCCAGCCATATGTTCCTGCATGTATTTGAAAATGACCCAAAAAGAAGTTCCTCCGCCTCCCACAGGAACAATACGCTTTAATTCCTCCAGGTTGGAGAAGGATTCCGGCGGGGTGACCCCGGTATCAAAGTACGAAAGCAGTCCGTGACAGTATGTAAACTGCTCCAGCAGCCCCCTTATCTCCGTCAGAAACCAGGACCGTTCCACGATACCGATAGAGCCTGAACAATCGACACAGAACCAGATATTCTGCACTTCTTCATCCGGAAAAACATTTTCCGCCGGAAGGAGATAGTCTCCGTCACTGAATCTTCGATCCGGCGGAGCAAAGGAATAATCCGTAAGAAATGTATTTGATTCCACAAAATCCCGAAGCAGATCCTTCCACTTCAGTTTTGCCTTCATCTTCTCATCTTCCAGTATCGCAAGAACCGCCTGGGGGCATCCCCCCGGAGCCCCGTATTTCCCGGCGATCTCCAGCACATCCTTGTTCATCCGATCCGCTTTTTCTCCCGGATCATCGATGGAGCCCCAGGGCTTATGGTCGTCCATCGGGTTCATTTCGTCCTCATCCAGCGACAGGATCCGATACTCCCCCTGTAACTTAGTATTCTTCGGGAAAGGCTTCCCCGCCTTCCCGTCATTTCTTATTCTCATCAGTTCCTCATACACCTCTTCTGCCGTCATGACCCGTCCTTCACGGCCGGACGGTGACAGATGCATGGCATACGATCCTGCGATCTCAATCTCCTTTTCCCCCATGTAGTCAAGGATATTTGAATTGACAACGATATCGCAGGCGATATTATATTCCCGGTGCAGCTTCCCGATCCCTCTCACCGGATGGAGCAGAACACAATGCATAAGCTCATGCATATAAAGGAACAGCAGCTGCTTATCATCCATGTCCGCTATGAATTCCGGATCAAAAACGATCCGATCCATATCTGTGTACGCTGTTTCGCAATGAGCCGCTCCGATCTTCAGCTTCATCGCGAGTTCTCCGAAGAAAGGATATTTCATCAGCATAACTTCACGAATATGCACGATCCGGCTTTGAACGGCTTTGGCCGTTTCCTTATCAATCATACACTTTCACCCTCTGATCTGCTTTTCTTATCACACCTTCTTAACCCAGTCGCTATATTCCGGAACCTTCATCAGTTCTTTGCTGTATGCCTCTGCACCCTCCTGCAGCTTCTTTAAGTTCAGGAAGAATACCGTTCGAAAATCCGGCGGGAATTTTTGCGCCTTGACAAATTTGGCAGCGTTTGACAGTTCCAGATAAGAGATCGTTTCGATATGTTCCCTGACATAAGTGGTTATCGAGGCGATCACGGCATTCATTACATCCGGTGTCCTTGCCGGAAGGGCAGCCGGTTTCCCCGAAAAGATGTCCTCGACGGGAGGAAGCATTCTGTAAATGTCACAGAACCCTTCAAATTCCAGCGCCGCAGCTGTTCCGATCTCCGCCGCAATATCATAGTGAAGCTCTCTCACTTTATCGTACTGTCCTTCATAGATCGTCAGAAGATCACTGACACTCTTCCAGGATCTCGGCGTCGGAAATGCGATGTCCTGCGATTCATTTCCTGCATAAAGCTTGCCATGATCAAAGGCCAGATATCCGAGGACATACTTATGAAGCCCCTCATTGATCCCCCATTCCCGAAAGCTTTCAAAATCCGGCTGCACATTGAAATGCTTAAACCGGTTCATAAGCTCCGGTGTCATGCGGGTCTCATACTTCGCAGTTCCCCTGGCCGGATTCGCAGCCGCGATCACGAAGGTATCCTCCGGAAAACTATGCACCCAGGCCTTCCGGTCAAGGATCAGCTGCAGGGCAGCCGCCTGGATCGCCGGAGACGCCTTATCCAGTTCGTCAAAGAAATAGATGAATATCTTTCTTTTCCCCGGCTCCACGGCTTCCTCGGTCTCTCTCCTGTAGATCTCCGGAGTCAGCCAGATCGTTCCTTTTTTATCCTTGTCCGGTACGGGGATACCGATCAGATCCGTGATGGTACAGCTGGTAAGTCGGATATCCACCACTTCCACTTCCCGCCCCATTTCTTTACTCAGGCGATCGGCGATCTGCATAACACCGCTGGATTTACCGACGCCCGTAGGGCCGAACAGCATTACCGGCCGGACATCCCGACATGGAATATTTGCTTTCAGCATTCCCGTATAAAATGCCGTTACTCTTTCCACCAGCTTTCCGGTGGAGATTTCAGGTACATTGATCGTTGCCATACTATCCTCCTGTCTGTTTCCTGTACATCGACAGGTAATCCGGGTCACGAAAAACTTTATCGTGACCCGGCATCCTGCATTTTCTACGCATCCTCCGTCTGCTCCTGATGCAGAAGCGCATCCAGTTCCCGGTCGATCTCCTCGATGGTATGGATCAGCTCCTCCACTTCATTCTCATAGGGATTCCCTTTTTCGATCTCCGCCTCCGCATCCTCCTTCTGACGGATCAGAGCCTCATATGTCTGTTCATACTTATCCAGCTGTTTTGTAATACTGTTCAGGATTCCGTCCAACGCCCGGGTCACGCCCTGCGGCTCCCGATCCTTCATATCGACACGGTAGGCGGTCCTGAGGCCAGAACCGGCATTTGGCCTTCGAAGCAGGATCTCCGGAAACTCCCGATCCATATCCGGCGGAAATACGATATCAAATCCCATGTAGGTATCATATACACGTTCGCTGCCCGCGTTATAGCTTCTCTTCAGCGCATTCAGAAGCTCTTCGCCAAAGGCCTCACGATCTTCCTGATTCATGCTCACCTTATGCTGCATAAAATGATCCCTGTCCGCCCGGAGTGCGGTCACATGCCGCTCCTGCTCCCTGATCTTTGCAGGCAGCCTTTCCAGATCCGACTTCATCTGATCCAACTGCTCCTGACGTTTCCTCTCAGCGATCCTGGTCCGCTCCAGCTGGTTTTTGGCATTAACGCGGTCGCGGATCCTTTCATTTCCGATCGCCAGTGCCTTTACCTCGGCAATATCCAGCAGAACATCATCTACTTCAGACTCATCTCGATGGAACCGTGACATGGATCCGTCAAGGAAGCTGCTGATGAAGGTCTGCTTGTTCTCCAGGATCTGCCAGATATACGCATCAAAGGACTTTTCGGTGATATATCGATACTGGAACACCTCGGGATTCAGGTTCCCCTGTCGGATCAGTCTTCCTTCTCTCTGCGTAAGATCGGAGGGGCGCCAGGGCGCATCGATATGATGGATCGCGATCAGATGCTTTTGAACATTCACACCCACTCCCAGTTTCTGAGTTGAACCGATCATCACACTGATGATGCCGTTGTCAAGCTTCTCCAACAGCTCATCCTTCTTCTGTTCGGTGGTTCCTTCATGGATAAATGCGATCATCCCGGCAGGCATCCCCCCGGCGATCAGGTATTTTTTCAGTTCATCATAAACATTGAAACCGTCTTTCGGAGTGGAAAAATCACAGAATGCGATCTGTGCCGTGCCCGGATGTTCCCGCCAGATCCTGAGGATCTCCTTCGCCGCAGCTCCGGCCTTACATTCCTCCGGTCGGATCGCAATACCCGGATCAATGAGCCGGATATCCAGAGCTGCTTTCCGCCCGTCTGTGATAATATTCAGGATATTATCATGTAATACCTTATTTTCGATCTCCGCCCTTTTTTTCAGATCAGTTATGCCCTTTGTAAGTCTTTTGATCCGTTCTTTCCTTCTGTCTTTGATCAGCGACGGTTTGCCGCGGACCAGATCCGTGCGTTCGAGAATATCCTCATTGAACTGATCCAGATGTGCAGTCTTCTTAATCACAATTGAGACGGCGCCGTTAAAATCCGGAAGTTTCACTTCTGTTTCGTTGATATGATAAAAGTCACAGACCTGACCGAAGAGCGCCATCAATTCCGGAAGATTATGAAATTTACTGAGCCTGCTCATTAACCGGAATCCCTGGGTTGTGACATCCACCTCAAAATTCGTGGTGATCTCGCCAAAGGTATTTGCCCATTCGCCAAATGTTCCGACATTGGCGGCATTCAGTGTCTCCTTCTGCAGATAAAGCTGTGCCACGAAAAGGTCGGAGATGGAATTTGTGATCAGCGTACCCGTTGCGAAAACGATCTTTCCGCGGTTTTGACGGACACAGCGGATCTTATTCATCAAAAGTTCTGTTTTATTCTTTTTGCTGCCTGTCCGATGGGTATTCATCCCCACCACATTTTCCAGCTTCGTATCCACATAGAGATTCTTATATTCCTGACATTCATCGATGATCAGTGTGGTGATACCAAACGAGTCGAAGCAGGCCATGGCATCCGGTTCTCTCTCCCGTTCCAGCTTCTCGCGCTTTTCGGAAAGTTCCTTTGCCATAGACTTGTAATACTCTCTCTTCCACTGGGAATCCGCCTGAACCGACAGATCCGTATATTCATCCATCTGTATTTTCAGATCATTCAGGATCCATTCGGGGCTGGTGTTGATCAGATTAAACTGGCTGTAAGCGATATAGATGGCCGTATGATCCCCTTCTATGATCTCCCGGATCAGGTCCTTACGATCCTTTTCCTTTATCTTCGGCGGTATCAGAAGAAGCTTGTCCTGAGGATACAGTTCCCGGTGTGCTTCTACGGTTCCCTTGAAGGCCGCATTCGGAACCTCGACCATGTTTTTCTTTGAGATCCCAAGCCGATACATCTCATGGATCGCGATGATGTAACAGATCGTTTTTCCGGACCCCACGTCATGACAGAGAACGGTACTGGGCGACAGCATGATCCGTATAGCCGCATCTTTCTGATGTTTATATGGGGTTTTAGCAGGATTCATATCCCGAAGAGTCAGGATATCACCATTGAAATGCGGTATCGCGTAACAGTAGATTTTGTAGTATTCCTTAAGCAGAAGCTTTTCGATATCCGGATTTTCCGCCAGCCATTCCCGGAATTTGTCTTTGATAAGTTCCGCCTTCCTCTCGGCAAAATACGTCTCGTCGGGATTCGCCACCCGCCGGACCTTCACCCCTGTTTTTGAGCCGGGATCCGGTTCTTCCACCTCATCCATAACCTTGATCGTTCTGGCATTCAGAATGTCCAGAATGATATCCTTCGATTTTTTTCGATCCGTGCCGTAGGTGGACTCCCAGACCGGTGACGGTTTGCTTATATATTTCAGGCGCCATTTCCCTTCTACCCGTTCCACATCCGGTGCCTTTGACAGTTTCATCAGCCACAGGACGAACTTTCGGATAACCCCGGCCGGGATCCAGCTCGCTCCAAGGCCGATATAGATATCATTTGCATCCGGCATCTCCGGCATGCGTTTCCTGATGGCCCGGATATTATCTTCGAAAAGATTTTTCTCCGGATCGTTGCATTCCTTCGCCACCCTCAGCTGCTCATACAGATTCCCCCGAAGATATTCCGACTCCAGGAGCCAATGATCATACCGGTTTCTTTTCGGATCCGCCATATATTCATACGGATCCAGAAAAATGGTTTTCCCTCCATGAAACCCGATCACCTCATCTTCTGTCACATCCGCAAGCCAGGCCATATAATGGATATCAACTTTTCCAAAATCATTGATGCATATACTGAGGGACTCCTCCACCGTACAGATCCCCCGTTTATCAGGATCATACGACTGTCCCTCTTCTTCGTCTTCCATAGACAGATCATCCAGATCGACCTCGTCTTCGTAGTATCCGCTGTTCCCCATTCGGTCACCCCATTCCAAATCTGTGCTGCACCTGACTTACAGCTTTTCAAAGCAAAAATCGTATCTTACATTGTATCATATCGGGGAACTTTTTACATTATACCAGGAATATAAACTCTGTTTTCCGGATCGATCAAAAAAGTTCCCCGGCCGCCGGAGGATCCGACGAACGGGGAACTCTGTTTTTTATCTGTTTTTTTCGCTAAGCGACGAGGCTTACGGATTGGTGCACCAGCCGGCTTTGTCAAAGTTGTATACTTTGCCGTTGATCTTGTAAGATGCGTTGATCGCATACCACCTGGAATTACCAAACCACCATTTTCCTGTCTTGGCATCCCTGGTCCACTTGTAAGCAGACTCATCTGTCCATGAACCATCTTTGTTCAGCCAGTAGATCTTCTTGCCGCTCTTTACGAATTCTTCAGTTGCCATCACGCCGTTTGCATCGAAGAAGTAATAGGTACCCTTTACTTTCTTCCATCCGGTTGCCATAGCGCCTGATGTGTTGAAGAAGTACCATTTCCTGCTGATCTGTCTCCAGCCGGTTACCATAGCACCGGTCTTCGGGTTCATGAAATACCACTTGCCGTCGGACTGTCTCCAGCCTGTCAGCATAACGCCCTTCTTGTTGAATACATACCACTTGCCTGCGATCTTCTGCCATCCGGTCACAAGATTGCCTTCAGCGTCATGATATACCCACTTGCCGTCATCAAGCTGTTCCCAGTCATCTGTGATTACTTCCGCTTCTTCCTCCAGCGGATTGCCGTCAGCATCAGTTTCTACCAGTTCGAAGTCATCCATGTATACATGATGTACTTCTGTGATCCTGTCGCCAATGGTTCCGAGAGCTACACTGAGAAGTGCATTCGTATCGGTTTCATTCTTCATCTGGAAGAAGAGTTCGAACTCTGTCCATCCGCTTACCAGATCGATGTTGTTATCACCGGAATATACATTCCAGTTTCCGTCTTGGGCTCCGTCTCTCTGTATTACCACGCTGATGGTACGATCTACGGTTGCTTTTGCCTTATAGGTCAGCTTATAGTAGCTGTCCTTCTTCAGTGTGATACCCCGCTGCTTCAGCTGGATATTCCAGTCTGCATCACCGGAATCCTTGATGTCTGCATCCAGTGCAGTGTCGTTGCCTTCCTTCTGAGAATCTACACCGAAGGTTGCATCGCCCCCACCATAAACACCCGTCTCATAACCTGCAAGTCCGGAATTGAAGGATCCGTTCTTGATCATAGCGGATTCTACAACTGCTACATTGTCCAGATAATAGGTGCCCGGTTTTGTGAACCTGAACTCTACGTAAGACTGATTTCTTGTGAGATTCTTCTTGTTGTTATAGCTAAATGCAAAGTGATTCTTCTCTGCTGTGATCTCAGGCTTATACTCTTTTCCGCCGACAACCGCAACCATTCCGTTTGCCGGCGCATCCGGTGAGTATGCGTCAAAACTGAACTCATACTGACCCTTTGCGATGGGAGCCAGCTCGCTCTGTGTAACAACCACCGGATTGGTCTTTGAGGTTCCTGCCGGAGCTTCTACAAGAACACAAAGTTCTCTTCGCCGCTCGCCTTCAACAAAGTTATTTGTTACGGATACACAATCAGCATCCTCATCTTCAATCTCCCAGTAACCAAGGCGTCCGTCGCCCTGATCAAAGGAACCGTTGTAAACATAGTTTCCGTCTGCTCCCACCGACTTCTGGAATTCGTCGATGATCTCCTCACCGCCTACATGCTTAATGGATACATTTCCGATATGTACGGTTGCAGTGGAGCCCTGATTACCAAGGTTAAACTCAACACTGCCGTTGGCGTCTGTCTTGTGCCCCATGGTAAATTTGTGTGTGTATGTGGTCTTTTTCGTTGTAAGTTCTACAGTTGTGTCATTGAAGTAACGTGTCCAGTTGTTGTCCGGGCCTTCCACCTCCACGATCATGGTTCTTGCTTCATCTGCCCATGCATCATAAGAAAGTTCGTATTCCCAGCCCTTGATCATCGGAACACCGCCCTGCTTCAGCTGAGCACTGTAATCCACGGTTCCGACCTCTGCCTGAGAGATATGGATCGCATCAGCGGAACGGGTATAGGCCGATTCCTTGTTCTCTGTTTCCAGATGCAGCTCAAAGTTGTCATCCCTGGAATCCATTTCCTTCAGATCTTCTGCAAAGGTACCGTTTACTACATAGTTTCCATTTGCGTCTGCTTCTCTGAAAGTTGCTTCATGAACCGGAGCTACCGCTTCTGCTTCCATAGCCGCATATACTTCCGGCGCCTTCTGATATACACGAACATAGTCGATATCGAAGGACTGATTCTCCATATCTTCTACTACTTCCTGATCCGGATATCCAACCCAGCTTCCGCCGACTGCCAGGTTCAGGATCACGTAGAAATCCTGATCGAAAGGTGCCGGATAGGTCAGTTTGGTTTCCTCGTTCTTACCGGAGTGCCAGTCATTGGTAGAACCGACTTCCTCGCCATCCACATACCAGGTGATGAGGCCCGGCTCCCAGTCCACTGCAAATACATGGTAATCATCGAAGAATGCATCCTCTTCCTTCTGCATCTTCACCTGATTTTCCTTATGGGTTGCAACATCGTAGCCGTAATGGATGGTGTGATAGGAAAGGGAGGTATCCTGTCCCTTAACCTCCATGATATCCACCTCACCGCACTTGGGCCACTGGCCGTAATTTCCTTCGTCCGTTGCCATCAGCCAAAATGCCGGGAGATAGCCCTTTCCTTCAGGAACACGTGCTCTTGCTTCGAAATAACCATAGGTGAAATCATGCTTATTCTGCGTATTGATACGTCCGGAGGTATAGGTGTAATCTTTCATTACATCCACCTCATCTCCCCCGGAGCTCTGTGCTGTAAGATCCACCAGAGATACCCTGGTAAGTCTGACATTTGTAAGTGCACTGAGTCCCTCGCCCCTGGCGGCAAAGTTACCCAGGTTTACCTGTGCTGCCGCTCCGCCTTCCAGACATTCACCCATGGTGAACGTGACGGTGCAATCAGTCGGTTCTGTTCCGATGACGAATTCATTGCTGCCAAAGGATCCCCACGGTTCATAGGACTGTCCGATATTCAGCGCGATCATTCTTTCTTCGTCCGCCTCTGCTGTCACGGTGTACTCATATTCGTGCCCTTCCACCAGAGTAAGACCCGCTTTCTGGAACTGTACATCCCAGGGATTTTCGCCGATGTTGGTCAGCGCTATGGATGCCGTTCCATCGGCCACAACAGCGCCTCCACCGCTCCAGCTATCATCGAAGGAATCGATCACAGTTGCTGAGGAACCGCTTCCTTCCGTCAGATCGATCAGTGTTGCGTCCCATAATTCAACCGTTGTCAGTGCGCTGAGTCCCTCGCCCCTGGCAGCGAAATTCCCCAGATTCACCTGAGCTGCCGCCCCGCCTTCCAGGCACTCACCCATGGTGAACTCGATACTGCACTCCGTCTCCTCAGTTCCGATGATGAACTCGTTGCTTCCGAAGGAGCCCCATGGTTCATAGGACTGACCCACATTCAGAGCGATCATTCTCTCTTCGCCCGCTTTTGCTTTTACGGTGAATTTGTATTGATGACCCTGTGTCAGGGTAAGACCCGCTTTCTGGAACTGTACATCCCAGGGATTTTCGCCGATGTTGGTCAGCGCTATGGATGCCGTTCCATCGGCAACAACAGCGCCTCCACCGCTCCAGGTATCGTCGATGCCATTTCCATCAAAAACATCCACAACACCTCCGGCCTTCTTCTCTGCCTTCGGGTAGATCGAGAGAACACCATCCTTAACTTCGATATTTCCCTCATCCAGTTTTGTGTAACGCTGAAGCTCGGCATTTACCCATCCGGGCTCATGCTGCTCCACGTTCCAATCCTCTGTGTTCAGTGTGTCTCCGTCAAACTCATCATGCCAGATAAGGCTGTAGCCTTCGTCCTTCTTTGCGTCTCTTATTTCCTGCTCCGACAGATGCGGAATCCCCTCCGTCTCTGCAAACGCCGGAATAGCCGGAACTGCAAGAGGCGCAACCATCGACATGGACACTGCCATAGCGAAAGCGCGCTTCGCAAACGTCTGTTTTCCTTTTGTCATATCAACGACTCCTTTCCTATTTAATTTCTTTGCACAAAAGCTGTTTTCAATATATAAAAATGTGCCTTTTGACGTATATCTTTTTTGTTGTTTCTTTGTCGTTTTTATGCTACAATCGTAAGTAATTCCAAACAATCGGTGCTTAATAAAAGCTTATTTTCTATACAAATCGCATAAAATATAAAGACATGCAGAAATGAGAAGGGCAAGGCTGTTTTTCGGATAAGAAGGGAGTCTATCATGCAATACAACAACGACCTTTTTTACAGAGAATTTGTACAACGGGAGGACGAATTTTTCCGCGCTCCCTATAACCCTGAGATCGAATTCTACAGCAGCATCAAAGCCGGCGACGTGGAGCGTGTCCGTGAACTCTGCAAAGATCCTCTGGTGGATAAGCCCGGTCTCGGCCGGCTGTCCGAGGATCCGCTGCAGAACCTGAAATTTCATTTTGTCATTACCACCGCTCTGGTAGCCCGCTACTGCATTCAGGGCGGCATGGAGCTCTCCGCAGCTTACGGTCTCAGCGACTATTTCATTCAGAAAGCCGACAAATGCCGCCGTACGGAGGAGATCTCCATGCTGCATCCGAAAATGTGTCTCGAGTACGCAAGCCGAATGCGGGATCTACGCAAAAACGCGATCTGTTCCATACAGATCGCGCAATGCCTGGATTATATTTACAGTCACCTGCATGCCCGGATCACGGTGCATGACCTGGCGGAGCATGTCCATCTGAACGAGAGTTATCTCTCACGCCTGTTCAAAAAGGAAGTGGGCACCACCATCAGCGAGTACATCCGCCGTCAGAAACTGGAAACCGCAAAGAATATGCTGGTATATTCCGACTACCGCCCGGCGGAGATCGCATCCATCCTCTCCTTCCCGAGCCAGAGTTATTTTACGGAGATTTTTCATAAATACACGGGGCTTACTCCCGTCGATTACCGGAAAGAGAATTTCCGAAAGAGTATGCAGGACTCATGACGGGGTTCGTCAGTTCCAGCTTCGGATCA
>CAMPAX010000018.1 GCA_946633495.1 uncultured Lachnospiraceae bacterium
GGGCCGAGGTGATTCGGGGAGACGAGAAAGGAACCTTTCTGTACGGCGGTTCCACCATCATCGTACTTGTGGAACCCGGTAAGGTGCGGATCGATGAGGAGATTCTGGAGGCATCCCGGCGGGGAGAGGAATCTCCCGTGAAGTACGGTCAGGCGGTAGGAAAAAGCATCATATAGAATACGGGAATATGGAAAATGACGGATAGACAAAACGGCGATCCGAATACGCCGGATGAAACAATTAACGATGAAACAATTAAAAATGGAACAGTTCAGGACGGAACGGTTCAAGATGAGACAGTTCAGGAAGAAAAAAAGCCGGTAAAGCAGAAAAAGCCGAGGGGAAAGATAGAGATCTACAGGATCGTTCTGGTCCTGGTGCTGCTTTTTGTATTTACATTTTTCCTGGCAGGCGTGCTTTGGGCCCTGGGGTCCTGGAGTGTTATTACGACGGATGAACTTCTCTGGCATCTGAAAATGTCACTGAAGGGCACAAATACGGACATGGTGGTGTCCTTCTGTCTCATCACCATCGGAAGTGCTGTTACGGTGACCTCGTTGGCTACGTTCTTCATTTTCCTGACACGTGCAAAGTGCAGTGTGCGTGCAGGCCGGAGGACATATCACATCGTGCAGGTGATCGCGGGAACGGTTCTGATAAGTACACTGCTTTCCGCATGGTTTGGTTTCGGTATCGGGGAGTTCATGAAGAACTACATGAACGTATCCTCATTTATCGATGAAGAATATGTGGATCCGGGAACTGTGAAGGTGACATTCCCGGAGAAGAAGAGGAATCTGATCTTTATCTATCTGGAGTCCATGGAAGTAACTTACATGGATGAGGCGAGCGGAGGTGCATTTCCTCAGAATGTGATCCCGGAGCTTACGGCGCTGGCGGATGAAAATGAGGACTTCCGCGGTTCCACAAAGACGGAGAACGGCGGCGTCGCTCTGCCGGGGGCCGTCTGGACCATGGGAGCCGTATTCGGTACCACTTCGGGCCTGCCGCTGAAGACCCCCCTCGGTCAGAACGGTATGTCGGCAAATTCGGATTTCTTCCCGGGGCTCATTACCCTAAGTGATATGCTGGAGGATCAGGGATATCAGAACCGGCTGATCATGGGATCGGATGCCACCTTCGGAGGCTGCCGGCTCTACTACGAGACACACGGGAATTTTACGATCCATGACTATGTCCACGCGAAGGAGGTCGGAAGGATTCCGGAGGATTATAAGGTCTGGTGGGGATACGAGGACGAGAAAATGTTCGAGTATGCGAAGGAGGAACTGACGGAGATGGCAGCCTCCGGACAGCCCTTCCAGCTGGCGCTGCAGACCATGGATACGCATTTTGAGGACGGGCATACCTGCCGTATGTGCAGGAATACCTTCGGCAGCGACAAATATGCGAATGTGATGAACTGCTCCTCCCGGATGGTGGATCGTTTCATCGCATGGGTGAGAGAACAGGATTTCTACAAGGATACCACCATCATTCTGGCAGGAGATCATCCTACCATGGATAAGAATTTCTGCAAGGATGTTCCGGAAAGTTATGAGAGGAAGACGTATTTCTGTATCATCAATCCGGCGGAGGGTGTAGAATCCGGAACCGAAAGACGGTATTACTCCACATTTGATATCTTCCCCACCACACTGGCGGCTTTGGGGGCCACGGTGGAGGGAGACCGGCTGGGTCTTGGGACAAATCTCTACGGGACGAGGGAAACCCTGCTGGAGCATTTTGGCAGAGAGAGACTTGAGCAGGAGCTGGAGTGCAGATCGAAGCTGATGGATCGGATGTATCAGGGCAAATATATAAGCCCGGCTCTGGAGGAACACTGACATAGAATGTTAAAAATCAAGGAGGATTTGGACATGGAACGTAAGAATCTTTTGGCAGAAGCCGGAGCAACCACTTATCCGGGACGAGGCATCGTTATCGGACGAACACCGGACGGGAAAAATGCAGTATGTGCGTATTTTATCATGGGACGGTCAGAGAACAGCCGGAACCGTGTTTTCGTCGAGGAAGGTGAAGGGATCCGGACCGAGGCCGCAGATCCTTCCAGGATGGAAGATCCCAGCCTGATCATTTATGCGCCGGTGCGGGTTCTGGACGGAAATATCATCGTGACCAACGGTGATCAGACGGATACGATCTACGATGGCCTGCAGGCGGGCAAGAGCTTCGAAGCGTCTTTACGGACCCGGGAATTTGAGCCGGATGGTCCGAATTATACGCCTCGGATCTCCGGATATATGAAGTTTCAGAAGGCTGCGGCGGGCGAATCCGAAACCGGGAAGTCTTCTTTGTTCAGCTATGAGATGTCGATCTTAAAGTCCAATAACGGGGATCCGTCCCAGTGCAATCGGTATACCTTCAGTTACGACAATCCGAAAGCAGGGGAAGGGCATTTTATTCATACCTACATGGGTGACGGAAATCCGCTTCCGAGCTACGAAGGAGAGCCGACGCCGGTGGAGATTGCGGAGGTGACGATCGCTGAGTTTGCCAGGGAGCTTTGGAATGCACTGGATCCGGAGAACAAGGTTTCACTGTTTGTCCGTTTTGTAGAGATCGAAACAGGCAAGGCAGAAACCGTAATGATCAACAAGAACACGAAATAAAGGTCAGTTAAGGAGGACGAGGAACATGAACGAATTCGAATTAAAATACGGCTGCAATCCGAATCAGAAGCCGTCGAGAGTGTATATGAAGGACGGGAGCGATCTTCCCATTACCGTAGTGAACGGACGCCCCGGCTATATCAATCTGCTGGATGCTCTGAACGGCTGGCAGCTGGTAAAAGAACTGAAGAAGGCCACAAATCTTCCGGCAGCCACCAGTTTCAAGCATGTTTCTCCGGCAGGCGCAGCGGTGGGACTTCCCCTGACCGAGATCGAGAAGAAGATCTACTGGGTTGAGGATCTGGGAGAGCTTTCTCCCTTGGCTTCCGCATATGCGCGGGCCCGTGGCGCGGACCGTATGTCCTCCTTCGGTGATTTCATCGCACTCTCCGATGTCTGCGACAAGGATACTGCCCGTCTCATCAAAAGAGAGGTCAGCGACGGCGTGGTTGCGCCCGGTTATACAGAGGAGGCGCTGGAGCTGCTCCGCCAGAAGAAGAACGGCAATTACTGCGTGATCCGGATCGATGAGAATTACGTTCCGGCTCCCACCGAGACCAAGGACGTATACGGCGTTACATTTGAACAGGGAAGAAATGAACTGAAGATCGATGATGCTCTTTTCAGCAATATTGTTACGGATGCGAAAGAACTTCCGGAATCCGCAAAGATCGATCTGGCCATCGCCATGATCACTCTGAAGTATACCCAGTCCAACTCCGTATGCTACGTGAAGGGCGGCGCGGCCATCGGGATCGGTGCCGGACAGCAGTCCCGGATCCATTGTACACGGCTGGCCGGAGACAAGGCAGATAAATGGTTCCTTCGTCAGTCTCCTCAGGTTCTCTCCCTTCCGTTCAAGGAAGATATCCGCAGAGCCGACCGGGATAATACCATCGACGTTTACATCAGCGATGACTATGAGGATGTGATCGGTGACGGTGAATGGCAGAAGTATTTTACAGAGCAGCCGGCGGTCTTTACCAGAGAAGAGCGGAAGGAATGGCTTAAGAAAAATACGGACGTGGCTCTCGGATCGGATGCATTCTTCCCCTTCGGGGACAATGTGGAACGCGCAAACCGCAGCGGTGTCCGCTATATCGCACAGCCCGGCGGCTCCATCCGGGACGACAATGTGATCGAGACCTGCAACAAGTACGGTATCGTAATGTGCTTCACGGGGATCCGTCTGTTCCATCATTAAGAGATGTTGAGGGTGTCGGAAAGAGGATGGGAGGATGATCCCGGTTCTTTCGGAAATGCGTGTCTTGCATGAAAAAAACGTGCATAACCCCTTTACATGTGATATAATCGTATATTGCAGAGTTATGCCCCGATCTTTCGGGGGGAAGAGACCGGATTGGGAAAGGAGTCGGTGAGATGGAGTTCGAATTAAAGACAGTGTCTTTCGGTGGATATGACAAGAAAGCCGTAGAAACCTATATCACGGAAATGCAGGAGGACTACGAGAAGCAGATCACACAGCTGAAGGAAACAGCAGCAAAGCTGGGTGAGACGGTAGACAGCCTTCGCAAGATGCGTGAAGTGAACATGAGTGAATCCAAGAGTACAGTGGATACACTGAAGACAGCAAATGCCGATCTCCAGGGAGAACTGGAGACGCTTCGTGCCAGGCTGGCGGATTATGAGGCAAATGAGGCTGAATATAAGACAAAGTATGAATCTATAAGCAAGGTTGCACTGGATGCACAGATCCGTGCAGACCGTCAGATCCGGGAGACAGAGGAAGAGTGCAGGAAGCAGAAGGAGGAGGTTGCAGCTGAGCTGGAGCGCATGATGAATGAAACCAGAACTCAGTGTGATGAGCAGAAGGCCTCTACTGAAGCGGAATGTACCCGCCTGACTCAGGAGACAACAGCTTCCTGCAAGGAAATGCGTGAGACCACAGAGGCTGAGTGTGAGAGACAGAAATCAACCACAAGCTATGACTGTGCAAATCAGAAGCTGAATACAGAGACCTACTGTGAGAATCTGAAGAATACGACGGAAGCGGAATGCGCCCGGATGAATGCAGATACCGAGGCTGCCTGTGAGAATATGCGGGCGGAAGCGGAAGCAGAGTGTGAAGCGATGAAGCAGAAGGCCAGAGAAGAAGTGTATACCACACGTTCTCAGGTAAAGCGCGAATGCGAGAGCATCAGCGAGTTTATATCCCAGCTTCAGGTGTCTGTCGAGAAGGCGGCAGCGGCGATCAAGGATACAAAAGAGCTGACAGACGGCGCATTCGGGGATCTGAAGGGAAGCAGTTCTGCAGACACTGAATAAGTGACATGTGAGCTATGCGTTGTACGTGGGACGCAGGGACTGTGGTTCCTGCGTCCGATGTCTAATCAGGGGGGAAGCAGACATGAATCGTACTCTTGATTATCTGACACGTGCTCTGGAAAAAACCAAGAGCTGCGTGGTCGTAATGAAATATACGAGGGATGAACCGGTGACCCGGACAAAGTTAGACTATATCTCCGAAAATGTGCAGCAGCTGGGGATGAATCTGGCAAGTCTCAGGGGAGGTTTTCGTCTTCCGAAGGACTATATCCATCCGGATGACAGGGACGGTTTTATCGATGCCGTCAGCATGGCTGCTTCGACGAAGACGAATTTCACCTACCGGGTACGACTGGTCGGGGATGACGGCGTGATCCGGAATGTGGATGTCAGTTCCGAGTATATCGATTATGACGGCGACTATTATCTGATCGAATATGTCTTCCAGGAGATTGTCCTTCAGGATGGGGCCACCACGGAAACCGCGCGTGCCGGGGGGGATAACCTGGGCGGACTGATCACCAAGGATGTTTTCAGGGAAGACGGTTTGGGAGAACTGTTCGGTTTCTTCGCAAATGCCTACGGCCTTTACTCCACGGTGGTGGATCAGGACGGACATGCCCTCCTTCCGCCGGTGGGTCCGGAGGCCTACCTCGGACATTACTACGATATGTTTGAACGTCCGGAGAATAAGGAATTGCTTGAAGGGATCAAGCGTTCGGCCATGATGCAGGACACAGCAGTATATATGGAAATCCCGGACGGGAATCCCGAAAGCCGGGTATCCGCGGTTCCGCTGATGGTGAGCGGCGTGTATCTGGCAACCTGGATGCTGTATTCTCATGATAAATCCCAGACACCGTCTCTTCGGATCGCTTCCAGAGAGCAGTATCGTTTCGGTGAGCTGGTCTCCCGCTGTATTCAGAGGGCCGTCCTCTCCGGAAGAAAGACGGCACGGGAACGGGAGATCGAACAGCAGCTGGAATTTGAGGTCCATCAGAAACATGTTCTGGCGGAACTTCAGGATCTGATCCGCAAGGAGGATGCAGAGAGCATACAGACCATCATCCGCCGTTCGGCAGAGGTTCTTGAGGCGGATTATGCGTTCCTGATGTATAAGAATAAAAGGTTCGGCGGCCGCGAGGAACTGAGAGGTTCCTGGAGTATATCCGGCGGTCTTCCGAGCGGATGGAATCAGGGGAGTTTTACGGAAGAACAGAGGAAATTACTTCCCGGAGACGCCTATGTGGTGGATCAGCGCAGCATGACCAATCAGATCCGCGTGACATTGTTCCAGGGAATCGCCCGTGCAGCGATGCTGATGCCGGTATCGGTGGACGGAGAGGTGATCGGCCGGGTCGTATTTCTGGAAACCCGGAAAGAAAGGGTTTGGACGGATTCGGAGATTCATTTTGCAAAACTGATCGGAAGGATGCTGGGAGAGACCATCGAATATTCGGACGGACTGGGCGCAAGACGATCCACCGGACGAGAGCTTTTGGATATCTTCCATCAGCTGACCATTCATGTATTTATCAAAGATAATGAGACGGGTAAGGTTCTCTTCTCAAATGAAGCACTGAACCGCAGACTTGGTGCGGAATTCAAGGGACAGGATTCACGGAGACTCATTCCCGAAGGGAAGGAACTCTATGACAGCTATCCCGGTACGGTTCTGGAGACGGAAGAGCCCGCCCCCGGGATTCGCAACTGGCGGCGGTATATCAATGAATTGGGCGGGATCTACGATGTGACCGAAATCCCCATTGAGTGGCTGGACGGCCGACAGGCAACAACGGTTCTGCTTCGAGTTGCTCAGGATTAACAACAGGAGAAGTATACGAAACAGGAGGAACAACATGGCAAGCGCAGACATCGGAATCGATCTGGGGACTGCGAGTATTCTCGTATATGTGAAGGGAAAGGGCGTTGTGCTCCGTGAACCTTCCGTGGTTGCCTACGATAAAGATCAGGAGAAGATCGTGGAGATCGGTGAAGAAGCACGCCTGATGCTGGGACGAACTCCCGGAAATATTATAGCGATCCGTCCGCTCCGCCACGGCGTGATCTCGGATTTTACGATTACGGAAAAGATGCTGAAGTATTTCATCCGCAAAGCGGTGGGCAGGAATTTCCTGGGACGCCGCCCAAGAATCTGTGTCTGTGTACCTTCCGGTGTCACCGAAGTAGAGAAGCGTGCGGTGGAAGAGGCAACCTACAATGCAGGAGCGCGGGATGTGACGATCATTGAAGAACCCATCGCTGCGGCCATCGGTGCCGGAATCGATATCGTGCGTCCGGTGGGAAATATGGTGGTGGATATCGGCGGAGGTACCACGGATATCGCGGTAATCTCCATGCGCGGAGCTGTGGTAAGCAAGTCCATCAAGGTGGCGGGAGATGATTTCGATGATGCCATCATCCGGTACATCCGGAAACGCCACAATCTGCTGATCGGTGACCGTACCGCAGAGGAAGTGAAGATCAATGTGGGCACCTGCTATAAGCGGCCGGAGAATATCTCCATGGATGTCAGCGGAAGAGATCTGGTTACCGGACTTCCGAAGACGGTGATGATCACATCGGACGAGACGGAAGAGGCGCTTCGCGAGCCTACGGGACAGATCGTGGAAGCGGTCCATGCGGTAATGGAGAAGACACCGCCGGAGCTTGCGGCAGATATTGCAGACCGAGGAGTCCTGCTGACCGGCGGAGGCGCCATGCTGCATGGCATGGAGCAGCTGATCGAGGAGAAGACGGGAATCCCCACCATGACGGCGGAGGATCCACTCTCGGCAGTTGCCATCGGAACCGGAAAATATGTGGATTCCATTGATGATAATCCCAGACTGTAAGGCTGTGACATTCAAACATCGGGTGCGGCTTACAGGATAAGGTCGTTAGAATCCGGCCGGGCATGGTCCCGGACGAAGGATGATCGTTCGAAAATAGCAGGGGTTTGTACATGGTTCGTGAGGGCTACATAGAAAAAATAATCTGGGAAAAGGAAGAGACCGGCTACACGGTCTTTTCTGTTGAAACGACGGAAGGCGAAGAGGTTTTCGTCGGTTATTTTGCCGGGATTCATGAGGGTATGTACATTCAGGCGGAGGGGGAATATGTGAACCATCCGGTGTACGATCTTCAATTCAATGTGATCTCCTGTGAGCTTTCCATGCCCATGGATCTGATCGGGATCGAACGATATCTTGGGTCCGGACTGGTGAAGGGAGTTGGAGAGATCCTGGCCAAACGGATCGTTCGTATATTTAAAGAGGATACCCTTCGTATCATGAAAGAAGAGCCGGAGCGTCTGGCCGAGGTGAAGGGCATCTCATTGAGGAAGGCTCGGGAGATAGGGGAGGCATACCGGGACAACAGCGAAGTACAGGAAGCGGCGATCTTTCTTGCAAGGTATGGGATCCAGGCAAACCTTGCCAGGAAGATCTATAAGATTTACGGAGAGAAAATATATTCCGTTCTGAGGGAGAATCCTTACCGGCTGGCAGAGGATATTCCGCGGATCGGATTTAAGAGGGCAGATGAAATCGCTGCGGCAGTGGGTGTGTCTCCGGACAGTGAATACCGCCTTCAGTCTGCACTCCTCTATGGATTGGGACATGCCTTGGGCGAGGGACACATTTACTATCCCGAAGCAAAGCTTATCAGTGAAACTCAGACTGTTATGAGTATCGATATGGCATGGGAGGATTTTTCGGAACGTGCCCATGACCAGCTGGTTGAAATGGGAATGCAGCGAAAGGTGGTGTTAAAGCGCCTGCCTTCGGAGGATCCGGAACAGCCGGAACTGCCCGTGGTTTATACCTGGAGAAATTATCAGAATGAGTTAAGTATAGCCAGACATCTGGCGGATCTCGCGGTCCGGCATACGATGCCGGACGAAGAGCTGGATACCTCCATTCGAGAGGTGGAGCAGAGTCTCTCCATCACGTTGGATGAGATCCAGAAACAGGCGGTCCGGACGGCGATCTGTTCCGGAGTGGCGGTGATCACGGGAGGACCCGGAACGGGAAAAACCACCATCATCAACGCGCTGATCCGTTATTTTGAGCACTGTGGACTAACTGTGGAACTGGCGGCCCCCACCGGGCGGGCAGCCAAGCGGATCACGGAATCCACCGGAGTAAAGGCTCGTACGATCCACAGACTGTTGGAATTCTCCGGAGAACCGGGGGAAGAAGACAGCCGGAGGAATTATTTTGCGAAGAATGAAGAGAGTCCTCTGGAATGTGATGCGGTGATCATCGATGAGACTTCCATGCTGGACGAGGCGCTGTTCTATGCCCTTCTGCAGGCGATTCCCGTGGGAACAAGACTGATCATGGTGGGTGACACGGATCAGCTGCCTTCGGTCGGCGCCGGAAATGTCCTGCATGATGTGATCGCCAGCGAATGCTTCCCGGTAACGACCCTCTCAACCATTTTCAGACAGAGTGAAGAAAGCCGGATCATCAGCAACGCGCATAAGATCAAACGAGGCGAACATATCGAGGTCGATAACAAAGGAAATGACTTTTTCTTTATCCCGAGGAACGGGACGGAAGCGATCCTGAAGGAGCTGGAACAGCTGATGACGGTGAACCTGCCGAAATATCTGAATGTTGCTCCTGAGGAGATCCAGGTTCTGACCCCCATGCGAAGATACGAGCTCGGCGTGAATAATCTGAACCGGCGGCTGCAGAAAAAACTGAATCCGGGTATCTCCCCGGACATGGAATATGAGCAGGGAGATGTGGTCTTCCGTGAGGGAGACAAAGTGATGCAGATCAAGAATAATTACAAGATGGAGTGGCGGATGGAGCCCTCCGCAGAAAATGATTACACGGAAGAAGTGGGTGTCGGCGTTTTCAACGGAGATCTGGGGAAGATCCAGAGGATCAACAAATTCGACCATGAGATAGAAGTTCGTTTTGATGACGGGCGGATTGCCAGATATCCCTTCGCCATGGCGGATGAGCTGGAACATGCCTTCGCCATCACGATCCACAAATCTCAGGGAAGTGAATACGAGGCAGTTCTGATCCCCCTTTACCGCGGATCAGACCGGCTGCTGACCCGGAATCTCTTCTATACTGCGGTTACCCGTGCCAGACGGATGGTGGTGCTGGTGGGGGATATGTCCATGATCGACCGGATGATCAATAATACCAGCGAACAGAAACGGTGTACGAGTCTTGCGCTTCGGATCAGGGAGCTGTTTGCAGGATAAAAAGACTATCCATTGGGACGGTACAATCTATGGCAAATAAGATCATTAACCTGTTATTCCCTCCCCGCTGCGCGGTCTGTGATGCGGTCCTTCCCTATGGGAAGGAAGGGATCTGTATGGACTGCAGGGGAAAGCTTCCTTTCGTGGAGGAACCGAGATGTTTTCGGTGCGGGAAAACGGTGGAAAATGAAGAGGAGGAGCTTTGCGGCGACTGCCGCAGGCGGGAGCATGCTTTTCGGCAGGCATTTCCGGTCTTTCAATATATTCCGCCGGTTTCCGATGCCATGGCAGCCATGAAATACCGGGGAAGGGCGGAATATGCAATCTTTTACGGAGAGCTGATGGCAGACCGGTTTCGGGATGTGTGGAGGGAGATCGCTCCACAGGCGCTGGTGCCGGTGCCGGTTCATCCGAACCGACTCCGGAAGCGTGGATATAATCAGGCAGAACGGCTGGCGGCAGCGATGTCGAAGAAGACCGGAATCCCGGTACGGGAGGATCTTCTGATCCGGGGAGAGGATACGAAAGCGCAGAAGAAGCTGTCCAGAGAAGAACGGGCGCTGAACCTGAAGGCTGCATTTCAGCCGGGAAAGGGTACCGTTCCGGAGTGTGTAGTCCTGGTGGATGATATCTATACCACGGGCGCGACGGTGGATACCTGCGCCGAGGTGCTTCTTAGAAACGGAGCAAAGAGGGTGTATGTGGCGGTTGTCTGCTGCGGAGCAGGAGCAGGCCGGTAGATCCTGCGGGGTGAACAAAGATCGTTATCAACTGAAATGTATCAGTAAGCAATATCAAAGGAGAAAAAGATGAAGAAGCGTGTCATGGTTTTATTCGGCGGAAGGTCCTCGGAGCATGAGGTGTCCATCATTTCCGGAGCTACGGTAGCGAAGCTGATCCCGAAGGATCGTTATGAGGTTCTTCTGGTGGGAATCACCAAGGAAGGAGCATGGCTCCTGGTACCGTCGGTGGAATCCATGGAAGACGGAAGCTGGAAGGAGAGCAAGACCCATGTGGTGCTTTCTCCGGAAACCGATCAGACCTTAATGCTGGTAGAGGGAGACCGGATCACCCGTATGGGCGTGGATGTGGCATTTCCGGTGCTTCATGGACTCTGGGGCGAGGACGGAACGGTCCAGGGCATTTTTGAGACGGCAAAGCTTCCCTATGTGGGCTGCGGACTTCTGTCAAGCGCGGTAACCATGGACAAATTCTTCACGAAGATCATAGTGGACAGTATCGGCGTGGCACAGGCGGCCTACGTTCCGGTACGTTCCTGGGAACTGAATGATATGGATGCGGTGATCGCCCGGATCGAAGGGGAGAGAACCTATCCGGTTTTTGTAAAACCTTCAAATGCCGGATCTTCTGTGGGAGTCACGAAAGCGCATAACAGAGAGGAACTGAAGAAGGGACTCCTTGCTGCGGCTGTACATGACAGCAAGATCCTTGTGGAAGAGGCGATCGTAGGACGTGAGATCGAGTGCGCGGTTTTCGGAGCCGATGATGATGCCTTTGCAGGCGGTGTGGGTGAGATTGTTGCAGGCGCCGAGTTCTATGACTATGACGCAAAATACAACAATGCGGATTCCAAGACCGTTGTAGGTCCCGAGCTTCCGGAGGGGAAGGAAAAAGAATTCATGGATACGGCAGTCCGGATCTATCGGGCCTGTGACTGCTTCGGAATGGCGAGAGTGGATTTCTTCCTTGAGGATGGGACCAACCGTGTGATCTTCAATGAGATCAACGCGATCCCCGGACATACGTCCATCAGTATGTATCCCATGCTGATGGAGCATGCGGGACATCCCATGGCAGAGTATATCCCGGAACTGATTGAGATGGCATATAGGCGCCGGTAATTTCCGTGTCCTTGCCGGCTATTTCCGCGTCCCTCTCGGTTTCTTCAGCAGAAGGATACAGCAGGGGATGGCGATGACGATGGACAGTACAGCTGTAAATGCGGCCTTCGGAATGTTATCAAGGAACACCGCCGGTACCAGATAGGCACTGAGGTTTATGATGATGTGGAGGACGATACCGGGGATCACGCTTCCGGCCTGTTCGGCCAGCATTCCAAGAAGATACCCTACGGCAACCGCATAGAAGAACTGTACAAGATTTAAATGATATATCCCGAACAAAGCTGCCTGGAACAGGATCGCCCATCTGACAGGCAGCGCTTTTTTTGCGAATCGGTAAGTGACACCCCGGAACAGCAGCTCCTCTCCGATGGGAGCCAGAAAGCTTACGGCTGCGAAGGTCAGCCAGTCCACGGATTCTCCCGCCAGAGACTGAACCAGCTCTTTGTAAGCGGAGAACAGACTGGGAAGTGCGGAAGACAGTACTGAGATGATCCCGCTGACCGCCAGCTGAAGGGCATAACCGAGGACTATGAGGAGCGGCAGACGTTTCGCCCAGTAAGATATGGGATGCCATTCTCTCACAGAAGCGGTTTCGGATTTTTTGTCCGTCGGGGAATCTTTTTTTTCGGAACGGTTTCGAGACGCTTTGGAAGAGGTTTCGGACCGTGACCCGGCGGCCTCTCGTGCGTCACGCTGCAGCATAGTCAGATACCAGAATCCGAAAATGATGATCTGCAGTCCGTAATTGATCAGATATACGATTCCGTCATCGGCTGCTTTTTCTTCCGCAAGGTTCGTGTGATAATAAAAACCACGGATAAAGACTGCGGCAAAAAAGGAGACGATGGACATGATAAAAGATATAAGAAGAGGGACTGCTGCGTAGAACAGCTGCAGTCCCTTTGCATTTGGACGATCAGTCAACAATTTTCTTTGCCCTCTCACGATCCTTCTTTTCTTTGGCTTTCTGCTCTTTCTCTGCTTCCTTGGTCTTCCGGTTTTCCAGCTGTTCAGCAAGCTGTTTCTGGTAATCGGCCTGACGCTTCATCATGCGGGAACGCATGGTGCCTTTTTTCTTCTTGCCCTTCTCATCCAGCTCTTCCTGCTGCTGCATCTTGCGTGTCTTGGAATGCAGGGTTTTTACGCTGATCAGGTAGATGCCGCTGACCATGGCCTTTACTTCACCGTGCTTCGGCACATCATCGAAAATGGCGTCGTCACAGATCAGTGTTGTGACCTGGGGACCAACCTTTGCCTTAACCACAGGAACCTTGGATTTCTGATACCGCTTCGGCATCTGATCCATAACGACCTTCGGCAGTTTGGCGTCTTTTATGGGTAATATCTTTTTATCGATAATGAACATGGAGACAGGCTGCGCGGCGGCGTTGATCTGTTCCTTCTGATCGAGCTGTTTCTTCTGCATCTTGTTTCCTACGATGTAGAGAACGATCATGGCTATGATGAGAACAGCCAGAACGATGCCGATAATGATCCAAAACATGTGGTTTTCCTCCGTGTGGTTTTATTTCATGGTTTCCGGGTGGGATCCGTAAATGAATACTCCGCCGTGGAATGATTAAGACCGGTCAGAAGGCAGGTGAGGCTTTCTGATGAATCTCCCGCGCTCCTCACATACGACCTGAGGTGAAGATCTGCCGATCAGGCTTTGTGTGTATCCAGCATCTCCTGGATCCGTGCGGGAATATGGTCATAAAATGCTTTCCGTTCCTCTTTGCCAAGCTTCGAAGGATATACGGGTTTGTCAAACTCGACGATCACGTGTCTTCTTCGGAGACAGTGGAACCGGTTCTCTTCAAAAATCTTTCCGGCATTGGTCATCGCTATCAGGACGATGGGGCTGTCGGATTTTTCTGCCATGCGATATCCTCCCGGTTTGAAAGGGAGCAGTTCCTTGCCGTGATTCCGGGTTCCTTCCGGGTAGAGCCCCAGAGAGAGACCCAGCTTCATCCGCTCGGTTCCTTCATTGATGGTCTTTAAACTTTCCCGGACATTTTCACGATCCAGGAAGATGCTTCCGATGTCAGACGTGTAGAGCGGAAGCAGAGGATAGGACAGGAACTCCTTCTTTGCCACGAAGCCGATGGGCCCTTTGGTCAGTGTCTGCAGGATGATGATATCAAAATAGCTGCGGTGGTTTGAGACAAATAGGGCAGCCTGATCTTCTTCCGGCAGATTCTCCGCGCCGCGGACCTCGATCCTGGTTCCTGCGATGAAGAGCAGTTTGCGGAAGAAACCGCGCACGTACTTCTGGGCCTTCTTCCAGGATTTCATGGGATCCGTCTTCGCGATCCGCTTCCATTTCCAATGGGCGGGAAGCGAGAAGATCATGGCGAGAATTGCCCATAATAATGCAATGATCAGTCGGAGCATGTGAGATCACCGCCTTTCGTAAGTGATGCCGTCATACCCGATCCTGCATCCGATACGCCGGATGAATGGCGGCTCTTAACTGTCTGATGGTGGTATTTTGATTATCGTCCGAACATCTTCGCGGTTTCAAAGAGGCGTTTTGCCAGATGCTCGGTCAGATCCTTCTGCTGATAGCGCCAGGACCAGTTGCCGCTTCCGACGCCCGGTTTATTGAATCGGGCCCAGGAATCCAGCTCCAATACATCCTGCATGGGTACGATGGCCATATTTGCCACAGAACCGAAGCAGGCCCGGATCATGATCCAGCAGATATCTCTGCCGTCGGTGCTGTAATAACGGCGCAGCTTGTCGCGGGATGCTTCAAATGCATTCTTGTACCAGCCCAGAGTGGTGTCATTGTCATGGGTTCCGGTGTAGCATACGCAGTTCCGGATGTGGTTGTGGGGCAGGAAGAGGTTCTCGTTCGGATTCTCAAAAGCGAATTGAAGGATCTTCATACCCGGGAAACCGAATTTGTCCCGAAGTTCGATGACGGAGTGATCGATCTCACCCAGATCTTCGGCAATGATGGGCATATGATAGCCCAGAGTCGCCTCCAGCAAAGTGAAGAAATTCTCACCGGGAGCATCCACCCATTTGCCATGAATGGCTGTTTCTTCACCGTAAGGAACCGCCCAGTATTTATCAAAGCCACGGAAATGGTCGATGCGCAGGAAATCCGTCAGTGTCAGCTGATAACGGATCCGCTTAAACCACCAGTCGTAACGTGTCCTGGTGTGCTCTTTCCAGTTGTAAAGCGGGTTTCCCCACAGCTGGCCGGTGGCCGAGAAATAATCCGGCGGTACGCCTGCGACCACGGTGGGATATCCCTTGGAATCCAGACAGAAGAGCTTCTTGTGAACCCATACATCCACACTGTCCCAGGCAACAAAGATGGGGATGTCTCCGATGATGGAGATCCCTTTTTCATTTGCATATTCCTTCAGCTTCATCCATTCGTAGTAGAACAGGAACTGGATGAACTTGTAGTAACCGATCTCTATGGAGAGCTTCTCCTCCCACTCCTTCCGCTGTGCTTTGGTGGGGTCTTTCAGCTCATCCTCCCAAAGATACCAGGGAGCTCCCTGGTGGAAGTCCTTGCCGGCCATGAAGAGTGCGTAATCGTCCAGCCATTCATTTCCGGTGCAGAAGATCTCATACTGCTGCATCATGGCTTCGTTCCCGGAGAAATCATCATTCACGGCCGGATCACGGAAACGTTCATAAGCTGCTTTCAGAAGCTTTGTCTTAAATGCGATTGCATCGCCATAGTCAATGTTCTCGGGATTCCATGCCGGCATATCTTGAAAGTCGGCGTCGGAAAGAAGGTTCAGCTCCTTCAGATGATCAGGGCTGATGATATAAGGCTGTCCCGCAAAGGATGAGAAAGGCTGGTACGGCGAATCGCCGAAACCGGTATGTCCTAAGGGGAGCACCTGCCACGCGGTCATTCCTGCCCGTGCAAGAAAGTCCACAAAATCGTAAGCGCCGCGCCCCAGATCACCGATGCCGTAAGGGCTCGGGAAGGATGTGGGGTGGGTAAGGATCCCCGCGTAGCGCTTTGGGGCCTTTTCTGCCTCATTTGTGATGTCCATATATAGGTATTCCTCCGATGTTTTTTCGTAACTATACTATTATAGCGGATTCCGGTCGATATTACAAGACCGGAGGTGAGCCGGGGCGCTGCGGATTCCGGTTGGAACTTCAGCCTAAGGTCGGCCGCTGCTCTTTCGAAGGCTCAGTTCTGCCCTTTATAACGGCGGAAGATTTTTTCGAACACCGGGATCGCCCGTTCGACCTGCTCTGTCGGTACGCAGTAAGAGATCCGGAAATGTCCGGGACATGCAAAGGAATCGCCGGGGACGGTGACCAGTCCCAGTTCTTTTGCTGCAGTCCAGCAGAATGTATTTGCATCCTCAATGGGGCTCTTCGGGAACATATAGAAGGTGCCGCCGGGTTTTACTACGGAATAGCCGATGCGTGTCAGGGCATCATAAAGAAGCTCTGCATTTCGCTCGTAGATCGAGAGGTCACTGGTCTCATCCAGTACCGGTTCGATGGCAAGCTGCATCAGAGAAGAGGGACAGTTATGACCGGTGAAACGCGAGATCTGTCCGCACATGGGCACGATCTTCTCGGCGTCCCTGGCCTTCGGATTTACCGCAAGATACCCGATTCGTTCGCCGGGGAGGGACAGGGATTTGCTGAAAGAATAGCAGCAAATGGCGTTGTCGTAGAATTTTGATATGAAGGGACTGTCCGTACCCTTAAAGATGATCTCACGGTAGGGTTCATCCGTGATCAGGAAGATCTCGTGTCCGTATTCTTCCTGTTTCTTTGTCATGAGTGCCGCCAGCTTCTTGATGGTGGCGGTGGTATAAACGATACCGGAAGGGTTGTTGGGCGAATTGATGAGGATCGCCGAAACCTCCGGTGTAAAAAGCTCTTCCAGTTTCTCAAAGTTGATCTGGAAGGAAGTTACATCCGCAGGCACCACCACCAGCTCTGCTCCGGTTCCGGTAACGTATGGAATGTATTCCGGGAAATAGGGCGCAAAGGTGATCACCGTATCACCTGGCCTGGTGACAGCCCGAAGAGCGTGGGAGATCGCAGCTGCCGCGCCGGAGGTGGGGAAGATGTGATCTGCGGTATAGTCCATGCCGAAGCGGCGGTTCAGGGAGGCTGCTATGGCAGCCTTCGTGGTGGGCTGTCCCAGAGTGGGGCTGTAACCGTGCAATTTCACCGGATCCTCCTCGGCCAGCAATTTCTGCACGGCGCGGGTAAAGCTTTCCGGTGTGGGTACGGAAGGATTGCCGAGGGAGAAGTTCAGGACGTTGTTCGCCCCCTTTTCTGCAGCATACTTCCGGCTGAAATCAAAAAACTGACGGATGACGGACTCTTTGCCTGTCATTTCTTTGTAGAATTCGTTGATCATGGTGAAGTTACCATATTCCTTTCGCTTTGATGAGCATTTCCTGTTGTGAAGAAACGTGCTTTCCATTATAATTTATGAGGGCATAAAATACAAGGGTTTCTGAAGGAGGTGAAGGCTGCCCGTGGACTTAAGATTTTTTGACACCCATACGCACTATAATGACAGGAGATTTGATGCGGATCTTGCCGAGGTGCTGAGGAAGGTACGTAAGGCGGGAGTCCTTCGGGATACGATCATCGGATATGACATCGAATCCTCGATCCGGGGGATCCGGATCGCAGAGAACCGGGACCGAGGAGACCGGATCGAAGAGACACCCATACATACAGTGGCGGTCGGGATCCATCCGAATTCCGTAGAGCAGGCCGAGGAGGATGATCTGATCCGGCTGGAGGTCCTGGCGGAGGATCCGTCCGTGGTCGCCATCGGGGAGATCGGTCTGGATCATTACCGGAAGAATGCAGAACAGGAAAGTGTGAGAGAGAGGCAGGTCTGGTTCTTCCGAAAACAGCTTCGGATCGCCCGCCGGGCAAAACTTCCCGTGGTGATCCATTCCAGAGATGCCGCACAGGACACCGTACAGATTCTGGAAGAGGAGAAGGCGTCCGAGGCAGGAGGCGTGATCCACTGTTATTCCTACAGCCCGGAAATGGCGGAGATCTTCGTGAAAATGGGATTTTTCCTGGGGATCGGCGGTGTTGTGACCCGGCCGGAGGCAAGAAAACTTAAGGAAACCGTGGAACGGATCCCCCTCAGCCGGCTGGTGCTGGAGACAGATTGCCCGTACCTCGCTCCGGAGGGACATCGGGGCGAGAGAAATGATTCCGCAGCCATTCCGGTGATCGCTGAAAGGATTGCGGAACTGAAGGGGATCACGGTGGAAGAGGTGAGCCGTGTCACCTGGGAGAATGCATGCAGGCTGTACAGGATCGACATGTAAATAAAGCAAAAAAAGCGAAAAAATCTTAAAACGCAGGACTTTGGCTTTTAACATTCCATCACCGGGGAGCGCGGCAAAAAAGGAACACTGACATCGAAGGAAAAGGCGAAAATGATAGATGATACGAAAAAACTCAGCAACCCGCAGGTAACCATAGAGACCATTCAGAAATATGGATTCCAGTTTCAGAAGCGGTTTGGACAGAACTTCCTGATCGACGGACATGTGATCCGGAAGATCCTTCGGGCGGCGGACATTTCCAAAGAGGATACGGTGGTGGAGATCGGTCCCGGTATCGGCACCCTGACGCAGTATCTGGCGGAGGCGGCGGGAAAGGTCTATGCGGTTGAGATCGATGAGAAGCTGCTTCCTATCCTGGGAGATACCCTGTCCGCCTACGATAATGTTTCGGTGGTTAACAGGGATATCCTGAAATGCGACATCTCCCGGCTGATCCGGGGAGAATACAGCAGGGATGGGGCGCCGGAGCCGGATATGACCATAGGCGAAGAAAGTAAGGCCCGGTCAGGAGCAGAAAGAGGAGCAGAGGCGAGGGCAGAGGCTGGTACAAAGGCAGAAGCAGTGAACGGCATAGATGCAAAGACGGAAGAAAAGGTTATGTGCAAGATCGTGGCGAATCTGCCGTACTACATCACCACCCCCATCATCATGGGACTTCTGGAGGGGCAGGTGCCTGCGGAATCCATAACGGTAATGGTTCAGAAGGAGGTTGCCGAACGAATGGCGGCAGCTCCCGGATCGAAGACTTACGGGGCGTTGTCTCTGGCGGTGCAGTATTACGCGTATACTTATCTTGCGGCAAATGTTCCGCCGAACTGTTTCATGCCCCGCCCCGCGGTGGGATCCGCCGTGATCCGTCTTACCCGGCGGGCGAAACCACCGGTGGAGGTGGCTGATGCGGCATGGATGTTCCGGATCATCCGGGCTTCCTTTAATGAACGGAGGAAGACTTTGGTGAACGGACTGCGAAATGATCCGGCGCTGGGCATTTCGAAGGAACAGGCAGAGGAGGCGCTGCAGAAGATGGGCCTTTCCCTTACGGTACGCGGCGAGACCCTTTCTCTGGAACAGTTTGCCAGTCTTTCGGATCTGCTTCGCTGACTTACAGAAAGCAAAGGGACCTTCCTGGATCACAGACATCGAAAGGATCGGACATGGCTATTTTATACGGGGTGAAGGACCTCATACAGTCGAAAAAAGACAGAGCATATATGCAGGAAGCGCTGGAGCTGGCGGCGAAAGCGGACGGGGGCGGAGACGTCCCCATCGGCTGCGTCATCGTCTACGAAGGACGGGTGATCGGCCGGGGGTATAACCGGCGGAATCAGGACCACAGTGCCCTGGCTCATGCGGAAATCCTGGCCATCCGGGAGGCTACGGAAGCCATGGGGGACTGGAGACTGGAAGGGTGTACCATGTATGTGACACTGGAACCCTGTCAGATGTGTGCCGGAGCCATCGTGCAGGCCCGGATCCCCCGCGTGGTGATCGGGGCTATGAATCCGAAGGCCGGATGTGCCGGTTCCATACTGAATCTGCTGGAAGAACCGGCCTTTAATCATCAGGTCGAGGTGGAGACCGGTCTTCTGGAAGAGGATTCATCAAAGCTTCTGAAGAATTTTTTTGCGAAACTCCGTTCTCTCAAGGGAACCTCCGGGAGAAAGGACCTTTTGCTGTGACCTGTGCAGAATTTCCTTGACTTGCAACATGGATTTCGATATACTGATTGCACCGCGCAGCCGGGGAGATAGCGGTGCCCTGTACCTGCAATCCGCTACAGCAGGGGTGAT
>CAMPAX010000019.1 GCA_946633495.1 uncultured Lachnospiraceae bacterium
AGCCGGTGCTGCTTCAACTTCCGGTTTTACATCTTCAGCGATCTCCTGATCATCATCAAAGAAATCATCATCGAAATCATCATCAAACTCATCAAAGTCATCCAGATAATCCGGTGTCAGATACTTATATACCGCAACAGCGATACCGGCGATGATCGCAACGACACCAACGATGATTGCCAGAGACAAGAACCAATTTCTAGCCTTCTTAACCGGGGTCTCCTCAGTTACCTTAACTAATTCTTTCATGTCATGAACCTCCTGCTTTTTTTTGGTTTTTTGCTATGGTCAGTAGTATATCATATCTTCTTTAGCTTCGCAAGTGAAGCGAACATTCTTTTTTCTCCTGCACTGTCAAAATGTACAGTAACTTCATAATCGTCCGTTCCCCTGGTCATTTCGGTAACAACTCCCCGTCCGAACTTAATATGTTTAACCGTATCTCCCACCTTATAGTTGATGGTTCCGGGTCCGGATGGACCGGAAGACGCGGCACCGGAGCTAGCGGCCGCACCTTTCCATGTTGTTTTTCCGTATGAGCTGCTGCCCACGCTGTTTTGTTTCTTTTTTCCGAATGTGGTTCCCTGCCACTCATCATTTATGTCATCATAATTCGGAAGCCCGGAACCGAAGAGATCCCGGGTATTCCCGTCATTTCCGGAAAAACCAAAGCCCGTTCCTCTCCCTTTTCCAAGTCCTTCGCCGGTAAGCAGATGTTCCGGTATCTCGTAGATAAATCTGGACACTTCCTGATAATTAATGGTTCCGTTGATCATCCTCTGGCCGGCGGCACTAAGATACAGCCTGTTCTCGGCACGGGTGATCCCCACATAGCAGAGCCGCCTCTCCTCTTCTTCCGCGTCCGGATCATCCGAATCCAACGCCATGCCGCTGGGGAACAGCCGTTCCTCCATTCCCACCAGAAAAACCACCGGATATTCCAGACCCTTTGCACTGTGGAGCGTCATCAATGTCAGTCGGTCCGCATCCTCTTCCAGGGAATCCGTATCTGCCACAAGAGAGATTTCCTCCAGAAGTCCTACCAGTGTCGGTTCCGCTTCCTTTATCTCGTATTCCGTGATCTTGTTCCGAAGTTCCTGCAGGTTCTCCAGACGGCTTCTTGCTTCATCCGTATTCTCCGCCTCCAGCTCCCGCTGGTAACCGGTCACGGACAGGATCTCCAGATACAGCTTTGTGAGATCTCCCTGCCCGGCGATCCTTCGGAAGCCCTCCATCAGTTCCGCAAAATCACTCAGTTTTCCCACTGCCCTTCCGACTCCCGGGACCACCTCACAGTCCAGGATCGCATCGTACAGTGAAAGCCCGTTCTCCGCAGCAAAATCACGAAGCTTCCGGACCGTTGTATCTCCGATCCCGCGTCTGGGAACATTAATGATCCTGGAAAGTGAGATATCATCTGCCGGATTGGCGATACTTTTCAGATAACCGACCAGATCCCGGATCTCCCGGCGGGCATAGAAATTCGTACCACCCACCAGCTGATAGGGGATATTCTCCCGGATCAACTGCTCCTCAAGCACACGAGACTGGGCGTTGGTCCGGTACAGAATGGCCATATCCTGCAGTGAATATCCTTTCCTTCGCAGCTCAAAAATCGTCCTGCAGACTCCCGTGGCTTCTCCTCTGTCGTCACGATATTTCGTAAAATGGACCTTCTCCCCTTCTTCATTTTCCGTCCAGAGACGCTTGTCCTTACGCCCGGAGTTATTCGCGATCACGGAATTTGCCACGTCCAGAATATTCTTTGTGGACCGATAGTTCTGTTCCAGCTTCACCACCCTGGCATCCGGATACTCCTCCTCAAAGTTCAGGATATTCCGGATATTTGCCCCGCGGAACTTATAAATGGACTGATCATCATCTCCCACCACGCAGAGATTCCGGTACTTTGCAGCCAGAAGCTTCACCAGCACAAACTGGGCATGATTCGTATCCTGGTATTCATCCACCATGATATAGCGGAAGCGTTCCTGATACAGCTCCAGCACCTCCGGATCCTCCATAAAAAGCTCGATGGTCCGGCAGATCAGATCGTCAAAATCCAGAGAGTTTGCGGCCATAAGGCGTTTCTGATATTCCCGATAGATCTCCGCAATATTTCGATTCCGATAATCGCTTCCGTTCTGCTCCTCATACTCATCCGGCGAAAGAAACTCCTCCTTTGCCTTTGAGATCGCAGAGATCATTCCGCGAATCGGATATTGCTTCTCGTCCAGATTCAGCTGCCGAAGCACTTCTTTTACGGCAGCTTTCTGATCATCTGTATCATAGATCGTGAAATCATTCTTCCCCCCGAGATGTTCATGGAATCTCCGAAGGATTCTGGAACAAAGAGAATGAAAGGTGCTGACCCAGACGCATTCCGCGCCTTCTTCTATAATGGCATCCACACGCGTACGCATCTCACCTGCAGCCTTGTTGGTAAATGTGATCGCCAGGATGTTATAGGGATTCACCCCCTTATCCTTGATCAGATGCGCAATGCGGTGTGTCAGAACACGGGTTTTTCCGCTTCCCGCGCCTGCTAAAATAAGGAGAGGCCCCTCGGTATACGAGCAGGCCTCTTCCTGTCTTGGATTCAATCCGGCCATATTTACTGTGTGGACGTCTGTCCCAGCTTAGCCTTCAGTGCCGCAAGCTCATCCTGAACGGCTGCATCAGGAGCTGCGTCATATTTTGCTGCAAGACTGTCCACTTCGGAAGTAGCCGCTGTCTGGTTCAGCTCGGTCTCGGCATTTGCCATATCAAGCATAGCATCTGCCTTTGCTTCCATACGCTCGAAAGCAGCGATGCTTGCGCTGGAATCGCCCAGTCCGGAGGTCATCTTGTTGATCCGCTGCTGGGTCTTGGCAACCTTGATCTTAGCCTTGATCGCATCCTTGCGGTCATTCAGGGCGTTGATATCGTTCACCAGCTTATCATGCATCTGGCGCATCTTCATAGCATTTGCAGCTGCAACATCATAGGTCTGCTGCAGGGACTGCTGCTTGGTCTGAAGCTTTGCTTTCTCGGTCAGGAACTTGGTAGCGTCGCCGTCATTTCCAGCCATAACTGCCTTCTCGGCATAGGACTGCATCTTTGCGATCTCAGCGTTCACTTCATCCAGCTGACGCTTAGCGCGCTGCTCATCAGCCATAACCGCTGCGGTCTCTTCCTTAACCTTACCCAGATCTCTGGTCAGGTTCCGCATTGTCTGGTCGATCATCTTCTCCGGATCCTCGGCCTTATCCAGAAGTGCGTTGATATTCGATGCCATAATGTCTTTGAATCTTGTCAAGATACCCATAACGAAATCTTCCTCCTTTAATTAACGGATGTCCATCCTTCCATATTCAAGTCACACGAAGGGTGACCCCCTGTCATTTACTCGACATTTCTATTATACACAGACTGCCTGCATTTGACAAATAAAACTTTTTGCAATCACGTCATACTATCGAAGTATTTCCAGAATCACGGGATCCACCTCGGGGGGTGTTTCGGAAATGTGATACGCCTTAAGAAAACGCTCTTTCGCCGCAGGGATCACTGCTTCCTTTTTCGTGTAGAAGACTGCCAGCGGTTCTCCCCGCTTCACGGGATCTCCCAGTTTCTTCAGGATCAGGATCCCGGCTTCCATGTCGATCACATCGTCTTTTTTCTCCCTGCCGGCACCCAGCATCACGGAGGTCATTCCGATCTCTGAATTGTCGCAGGAACTAAGGTACCCTTCCTTCTCCGAAAGGACAAGAACCGGTGTTTCGGAGAGTGCCGGTGATGTGGGAATGGTTACGGATACCGAAGAAGTGCCGTTTCCCGCTTCAACCGTTCTTTTCTCCACCTGTTCCACGGAATTTAAGAAGCGCGTCTCATCTCCGCCGGCTCGGCGTACATATTCCGTGAATTTTCGAAATGCCGCGCCGGACCGGATCGTCTCCAGGATCACTGCCTCTGCTTCTTCATAGCTGTCCCGGGCCCGGTCCGACAGCTGGAGCATCTCCACGGCGATGGCAAGACAAAGCGTACGAAGCCGCTCCTCACCTCCGTCTTTTAAAACCTCCATCGCTTCCAGGACTTCCGCAGCATTTCCCACGGCGTGTCCCAGGGGCTGGTTCATATCGGAGATCACCGCCACCACTTTCCTGCCGGCCAGTTCTCCGATCCGGATCATCTGATCCGCCAGGGCACGGGCAGAGTCAAAATCTCCCATAAATGCCCCGCTGCCGCATTTCACATCCAAAACGATCCGATCCGCGCCGGCCGCAAGCTTCTTGCTCATGATGCTGGAAGCGATGAGCGGGATACTGTCCACCGTAGCCGTTACATCCCGAAGGGCGTAGAGCATCTTATCCGCAGGAGCCAGTGTTTTGGTCTGACTTGCGTCCACAAAGCCCACTTCCTTCACGATCTGGAGGAATTCCTCTTCCGTAAATTCCGAACGCATTCCGGGGATACTTTCCATCTTGTCCACTGTTCCGCCGGTAAAGCCCAGCCCCCTGCCGCTCATTTTCGCCGTGGGGACTCCGAGAGCCGCCAGGATCGGTGTCACCACCAGCGTTGTTTTATCGCCGATGCCTCCGGTGGAATGCTTATCCACTTTGATTCCGGGGATTGAAGAAAGATCCAGCGTATCACCGCTCTTTGCCATGGCCAGAGTGAGCCAGGTGGTTTCCTCATCCGTCATGCCGTTGAACCAGATCGCCATCAGCATAGCCGACATCTGGTAATCCGGGATCCCGCCTTCCGTATATTCCGTGATCATCCAACGGATCTCATCCTCCGTCAGAGAATTCCGATGCTTCTTCTTTTCGATCAGATCATACATCCGATAATCCATATTGCACCCCCTGTAACCTTATTTTCCAGCATTTCCTACATGTCACTTTGCTAAGTCACAGCCGCCCGATAACCGCTGCCCCTCCCATCTACAGGATCGAAGTCCCTATCGAAAGGTGCCGTATCCCGAAAAGCTGTCCGACAGTCTCTCCGATATCCGCAAATGTCTTTCGTATCCCGATATTCCGGGGCTCGATCCCTCGTCCGTACATCAGGACCGGCACATATTCCCTGGTATGATCCGTTCCCCGGAAGGCAGGATCACATCCGTGATCTGCTGTCAGGATCAGGAGATCCTCGTCCGTCATCTCCCTCAGGATCTCTGGAAGTCTTCGGTCAAAATCTTCCAGCCCCTGCCGGTATCCTGCCACATCTCTTCTATGTCCCCAGGTGGAATCAAATTCCACAAGATTGGTGAAAATGAGTCCTTCCTTCTCCTGCTTCATCATTGCCAGGGTCTTATCAACACCGTCCATATTGCTTACGGTTTTATTCGCTTTTCGGATCCCGCAGCCGTTAAAGAGATCAAAGATCTTTCCCACGGAGATCACCGGAACCCCGGCCTCTTCCAGATATGCCAGAAGATTCTCACGTCCCGGGGGCACCGCGTAGTCATGGCGGTTCGCGGTCCGCACATATTTTACCGTTCCATCTTCGGATCCGTCCCGGATAAAAGGCCGGGCGATGACCCGGGCCATCAGATTCTCTCCGGTCAGCTGCCGACGCGCCACCTCACAGATCTGATACAGCCGCTCCAATCCGAAGGTTTCTTCCGACGCTGCGATCTGGAAGACGGAATCCTGGGATGTATAGAGGATCGGTTTCCCGGTCCTTTCATGTTCTTCTCCCAGTCTGGCTATGATCTCGGTTCCCGATGCCACGCAGTTTCCTAAAACTCCCGGGATCCCCGCTTCTTCCACGAAAGGCTTCACGATCCGTTCCGGAAAACCCTCCGGGAAAGTCTGAAATGGCTCCACCGTGCGGATGCCGATCATTTCCCAGTGTCCCGTCACGGAATCCTTGCCGTCGGACAGTTCTGCCGCTTTGCCATAGATCCCCATCGGCCTATCAGGAACTCCATCCTGATCCGATGCCGCACCGCCGATAGCCGGATTCACACCATCGATCCGTCCGAGTCCCAGACGTCTCAGATTCGGGATCCGAAAATCCGTCTTCGATTCTGCGATATGACCAAGGGTATCTGCTCCCACATCTCCAAAATCCGCCGCATCCGGTAACGCGCCGATACCTACGCTGTCCAGAACGATCCATATCACCCGCATAGTGCCGTCCTCCTGTCTTAATCTGTAAATGATGATCGGGAAAAAGGCACGGGCGACGTGCCTCATCACCCCCTGTTCCCCATCATTCAATGCTGTCAGTCAACATTCAGTGCTTCCGTCCCGGGAAGAACGAAACGTCCGTCCCGGATCAGATCCTTCGTGCTTCCATCGGGATATACTGCCGTGATCCGCCCGAGCTCCTCAAAGGGAATCGTAATGTCCGTGTGGCAGCTGAAATATGCCTTGGACGGATCCTCATATCTCATTAGTGAAAATGAATTCTCTCTGGATATGATCTCTTTCCCGTCAGGGTTGTAGACCGCCACTTCCTCCGAATAGCTGTAGCAGGTATCTCCCACAGCAAAATGCGGTCCCGTCTTCTCCACGATCAGGATGGGAAGCTTTCCCAGAATATCGTATTTTCTTGCCATCCGGTACGCCGGAACATTGGTTCCGATCGCGAATTCTCCGATGGGAAGGGTCTTATGATGATACAGGATATTCTCCAGGATATATCTTCGTCCTGCCTCCGGATCCTCGTAGTTTCCGCAGGAATACTCCGTAACGCAGCCATCTTTGAATTTCATTTCAAGATCCTTGAAAAAATAACCGTTCAGATAAACTCCGCTGACATGCAGAACACCTTCCGTTCCCTCCAGAACAGGCGAAGTGAAAACCTCCCCCAGCGGAATATTCACATCCGCAACACAGTTCTCAAACTGTGTTTCTTTCTCCGGATGTTCCAGTGTCCGCATCTTGACCTTCATCCGTGTGCGGTTTTCGCCACAGCCCTCTACCAGGATATGATCCGCGGGATCCATGGCATCGATCAGCTTCTGCTGCATGGGAAGATAAGTTTCATTCTTCAGCGTATTGATCCGCATGGTTTCGCGGAAGATCTCCTCAAACCGGTCTCCGATTTCCGGGATCGGATAGGAAATGATAGCAAAATTGTAATTCTTCTCAGGAAGATACTCTTCGGACAGGGACGTCTGCAGGGACGAAAGCTCTACGGACAGATCCTCCTGTTCTTCGGAAAGACGGATAACACTCTCCTTAGCCGCGGGCAGAAAAATCTCCTCTCCAAAAGTCTCGATCAAAAGGGGACCCGCATAAGCCAAAAGCGCCTCCTGAATCTCCTCATAGGCCGCCCGAAGTGCAGCCACCTTTCTCTCCATAAATCTTCTGCTCAGGAACAGAGCCTCATCCATCCTGTGATCATAAATAAACTGACGGGAAGGAGGCATGGACAGATACCCCTGCCGCCTCACACCTTTCCGGAGGATTCTGCTCCCCGCTTCCCTGTGGAGGATCGGACGAAGTCCCATCTCACGGAACCTTTCAATGATCCTGCGAACCATCCGCTCCTGACCGATGGCATATTGGATCGTAACCGCCCCTTTTCCTTCAAAAGGAACATTCATGGTCATAAACCCGCGCCGGAACCCCCTGGTGGCCGTTTCCGCCATGGAATCGATCTCTTCCTCGGACATGGCAGAAAGAAACTTTGCTGTTTTGATCTCATTCTCCGAGATATACTCCCCGTATCTGTACAGATAGCGAAGGTCCGTAAGGTCTGCCTCTTCTACGATCCGAAGTGCCGTATTCTCCTTCGGTACGAAGAGATCCTCTGTCCAGTCCATCACCAGGTCTTCCGCATAATCCTCTGCATAATATGCCACAGCCTCCCGCAGCTGCTCCGCTGTCGGAGCCGTATCCTGCGTCAGTTTTCCGTAGAGTTCCAGGAAAAGCTCCAGCAGGATCACAACGAAGAACAGTTTCCCGTCAAAAATATATTTCGGCAGGTTGTACAGCTCCGCAAGGACAAAGGAAAGTACCTCTCCATAGGTTCCGAGGCTGAGAGCAACGTCCGGATTCGCAAATCCTTTCTCATACGCTCCATCCAGCAAAGGCGCATACAGGCGATGATTGATCTCCTTCCATTTTTCAAGAGAAAGCTCCTCGTATTTCCCGTCTTTCCCGTCCTTCTCACCCTGCTTCTCAAGAAGCTCCATAACAAAAAAGCAGGAATCAAGGTATTCACAGACAGACTGTACATAGTCAGTCAGTGAACTTCTGATCTCTGCCGGTATCTGCTTCGGAAGCATACCTTCCACATCTTCCGTCTTCATTTCCAGGATCCTGTCCCGTGCAAGTTCAAAACGCTCCCGTAATTCTTCTTTCTCTTCGATCATACATCTTCTCCGTATTCTATACACGTATCCCTCACTCCGCCGAACAGACGGGTGGGGTAATATTTCAAACGCCGGCAAAGACTCCTTCCCTTTACCGCAGGATAAAAAGCACCGCCAGAAGGACCAGTGCGACTATGGACAGGATCACCGTCATACGTTTGGCGTTATTATCTCCCTCCACCAGCCGGAAGGAGTGGATCCCGAATCCCAGCCCGGTAACGGCCATGACCAGCGACATTAAGAGGAGGATCCCGACACGGTCGGAGATCCTGCCGCCCTTAATGGTACTGTAGATCAGGCATCCGACCGTAAAAGCGATGGAGGCCACAGCAAACAGGAATGAGATCCATGTATCCGGCACCATCATATCATCCGTAAATCTGTATTTTTTTCTTTTCCTTCTACGAAATCTGAACACCTGTGTCCTCTTTCCGACTCATATAAATACAAATACAGTCTACATGCATTTTCGGATCTCATCCAATGAATGAATTCCCTGTTCAAGCATAAAACCTTCAATCCCGCGGATCACCTTTTCCGTAGTGAAAGGATCCCGGAAATTAGCCGTCCCGACGGAAACCGCCGTGGCTCCGGCCATGATAAACTCGATGGCATCCTCCCAGGTTGCGATCCCGCCCATTCCGATGACAGGAACATCAACCGCATGGCAGACCTGATAAACCATCCGAACCGCAATGGGTTTGATGGCCGGTCCCGACACACCGCCGGTCCGGTTTGCCACCGCAAATGCTCTCTTCCGGATATCGATCTTCATACCCGTAAGCGTATTGATAAGAGACAGGGCATCCGCACCACCCGAAACCGCCGCCCGGGCCATTTCCGTGATATCCGTAACATTTGGGGACAGCTTCATTATGATGGGCTGTTTCGCCTTCTTCTTCACTTCCGAAGTGATATGCTCCAAAGCCTTCGGATCCTGCCCGAAGGCGATACCGCCTTCCTTTACATTCGGACAGGAGACATTGATCTCCAGAAGATCCACCGCCTCGTCCTGCAGGCGCTCCACCGCACCTGCATATTCCTCTTCCGAATGTCCGCAGACATTCACGATGATCTTCGTATCCTTCTTCTTCAGGAATTCCACATCCGTTTTCAGGAATTCCTCGATTCCCGGATTCTGAAGACCGACTGCATTCATCATGCCGCCGTAAGTCTCAGCGATCCTGGGTGTCGGATTCCCTTCCCACGGCGTCAGTGCGACTCCTTTGGTCGTTACTGCCCCAAGGCGGCTGACATCGACGAATTCGTCATATTCCAAACCTGAACCGAAAGTCCCGGAAGCCACAGTGACAGGATTCTTCATGAATACGCCGCAAATGTTCACGGAGGTATCGATGGCTCCCCTTCCTTCCGGAGAAGCTGCCCCGGTAAGCATCGGATCTGTTCTATTTCCTGTTTTTCCCAAAAAATCAGCCACTACAGCTCCACCTCCTCTGCATAAAAGACCGGTCCGTCCTTGCAGACTCTTCTGGTATTGACCTTGAAATGCGAATCCACTTCAGCAGTCTTGCAGACACAGGCAAGACATGCACCGATCCCGCAGGCCATATGTTCCTCCAGTGACAGCTGTGCAGGATAATCATTTTCATAAGCATATCGTTTGACGGCACGCAGCATGGGCGTCGGTCCGCAGGCATAGATCATATCGCCGATAATGCTCTCAGCTCTGGCCAGATCCACTACATTTCCATGGAAGCCCACGGCGCCGGTGTCGCTGGCGATATGGACCGTAGCGATCTTTTTAAATTCATCTGCCAGAAATGCAGTATCCCGGTATCCCAGGATCACATGGAGATTCTTCTTCCCGATCCCATTTTCGGAGAGTTTCTTTGCAAGCTCCAGCATCGGAGGGATCCCGATACCTCCGCCCATCAGAACCGGCTCCTTGCAGTCAAGCCGGAACCCATTTCCAAGTGGGCCCATTACCTGCACACTGTCTCCCGACTTATACCCGGAGAATTCTGCTGTTCCGGCCCCAGCCACACGATAGACCAGACGTATCGTCCCTTTATTCTTATTCACTTCACACAGGCTGATCGGGCGAGGGAGAAGCCGGGAATTGTCATGGGTGTATAACGACACGAACTGTCCCGGAACCGCTTCTTCCGCGATTTTTCCCGCTTTCAGAACCATGCTGTAGATATCTTCCGTGATCTTACTTTGACTTACGACTTCCGCCGTGAGCATATGCTTACTCATGTTTCATCTCCTGACAGGATTATTCTTATCGGATCTCCTCATCCGGGCTTACCATCTGCTTACTCAGCCTAAGCAGGCGATCAGCTTTTTGCTTCCAGCGCGCCGCGGATATCTGCCAGCATATCTTCCACTGCCTGACGGGATGCTTCCGCGAAATGGTCTTCGCCGAACTTTGCATAATCGGATTTTGTATATGCGGCAATGATGCCTCTGGAAGAATTTACAATAGCACCGAGTCCATCCTCGTTGAAGAAGTCCACCAGATCCTTGCCCTGTCCGCCCTGAGCGCCGTATCCCGGCACCAGGATACAGGTTTTCGGCATCAGCTTACGGAGGATCTTTCCCTGCTCAGGATAGGTTGCTCCGACGACCGCCCCCACATTACTGTACTCTCCGTCCATGGAAGCTGCGCCCCACTCGACCACCTTCTCCGCCACATATTCATACAGCGGCCGACCATCGATCATTCGATCCTGAAATTCTCCGGAAGAAGGATTTGATGTCTTTACCAGCACAAAGATCCCCCTGTCATTTGAATTGCACACATCCACAAAGGGCTTCACACCGTCAGATCCGAGATACGGATTTACCGTTACCATATCTTCATCGAAGGGACAGAAGGTCTTCTGTCCCACCTGAACGGTCCCGATATGGCCCAGAGCATAAGCTCCGGAAGTAGAACCGATATCCCCGCGCTTGATATCACCGATCACGATAAGTCCCTTGGACTTCGCATATTCTACAGTCTCGCGATAAGCCACCATACCGGACACCCCAAACTGCTCATACATTGCGACCTGGGGTTTTACGGCCGGGATCAGGTCATACGTTGCATCGATTATGGCCTTATTAAAGTCAAATACCGCTGCAGCCACTGCCTCCAGAGACTCTCCGTACTCCTTGATCCCGGCTTTCATCAGCTTCTTCGGGAGAAATCCCAGCTGGGGATCAAGCCCCACAACGACAGGTGCATTCTTCTTCTTGATTTCTTCGATCAGTTTTGCGATCATGTCCGTCTACCTTTCTTGTTTTATTATGCATTATAGGATATAAGCCAATCATTTTCACTGATCCAGACGGAATACAATCTTTCCGCCGCAGACCGTCGTAGTCACCCGTCCTACCAGCGTCTTTCCTGCATAGGGCGTATTGCGTCCCCTGGACCTGAACTGCTCCGGATCCACGGTCCATACAATGTTGGGATCAAAGATCATCACGTCCGCCAGAGCACCTGCCCGAAGGGTTCCTCTCTCATCATTCATGTGAATGATCTCCGCAGGCTTTGCACTCATCAGTTCCGCCATCCGGCTGATGGTGATCAGTCCTGGAGCTACAAGTGCCGTAAATGTCAGTGCCGCACTGGTTTCCAGCCCCACGATCCCGAAGGGGGACTTGAAGCCTTTCTGCTTCTCTTCCGCTCCGTGCGGCGCATGATCGGTGGAAATGGCATCCATAGTCCCATCCCTGAGTCCTTCGATCAGAGCCTTCACATCCTCCTCGCTCCGAAGGGGCGGATTCATCTTCCAGTTTCCCAAATCCCCCGGAATATCCGCATCCGTCAGGGTGAAATGATGCGGGCACACCTCAGCAGTCACCCGGTAGCCCAGCCTCTTTGCCATCCGCATCAGCTCCACCGTTCCTTTCGTGGAACAATGGCAGAGATGCAGCTGTGCTCCCTGCTCTGCCGCCATGAAGATATCCCTGGCGGCGATCACATCTTCAACCGCATTAGTGATTCCCGGGTATCCCAGCTCCTGCTGCTTCGGACCGGCGTTGATCACGCCTCCTGCCACAAGATCCTTATCCTCACAATGGGACATCACCACAGCATTTTCGGCTGCGATCCTTTTTAATGCCTCACGAAAGAGCAGCGTATCCATCACACTCTTTCCGTCTTCAGAGAACGCCACGGCCCCGGCTGCCTTCATGGCCGGAATATCTACCAGTGTTTCATTGTTCTCTCCCACCGTGATGGCTGACAGCTGCTCCACACGGATAGGGGCAGAAGCCGCCTTCTCCCGGATATATCGCAGCGTTTCTATCGAATCCACCGTAGGGCTTGTGTTCGGCATGGCCAGAACCGTTGTCACACCACCTGCAGCCGCTGCTGCCGCGCCGGTCATGATATCCTCTTTATAGGTCTGTCCCGGATCCCTAAGGTGCACATGCAGATCGATGAGTCCCGGCATAACATAGCAGCCTGCCGCATCGATCACTTCCTCATTCTCATCCCCGGCGGAAGCCGCATATTCTCCCGGTACCACCCGGGATATGCGATCCCCCCGGATATAGATGGTTCCGATCTCTTCCAGCCCCTCCGAAGGATCCACTATGATCCCATTTTTAATGATCATATCAGTTCTCCTTATTTCGTTCTTTACGCCGGCATGCTGATAACGACATACCTTATCCGTCTAATGTTTTGCCCCCTCGCTTCGCTCGGCGGCTCGTCGGTCGGTGCGATTCAAATGTCATGACTTCGTCATGACCGCACCTCCCTATCATACAGCAAATGGTGGCTTTATGCAACGATTACCGAGAACCCGGGTTGTTTCGGAACATCTGAACTGCGTTTTTACGACCGAGATTCGTAAGCGGTATCATCCCGTATTTCCCCTTCAGGATTACCCGGTGTTTTTCCACAAGACAGATGAACATGGGATTTACAAAATCACTTCGGTTGCATTGCAGGAACCTGCCGGATTCAAAAAGATCTGCTTCCTGCTGCAGCGACCTTATATCCACCCGAAACCGGTGATCCACTGTGACTACATTCACTGTGTGGGAATGCCTCTGCAGCCTTACCAGATCCCTTTCTCTTACCACATACAGTTCATTTCTGTAATGAAAACTATGCATCATATTCTGATGATCGGACTGCCTGTTTTCCGTCGTGAGTCCAAGCAGAAGATCGCCTATATCCTGCTGAAAGACTATTTTATTCACCGGCTTCTGATAACAGGCATAAGCGTGAAGCCGGTTATAGCCGTATAGCCGTGTATCCTCCAAATCCGAAAGAAGGATCATGGGCGTTATCAGGTATTCCTTTGTTCTTCGTATACACTCCAGGGTCCGAAGTCCCTCATCCTTCTCTAAGCCTTTTCCCTTCGGAAGCTCAAGGATCATAAGATCCATCCTGGTGGTCAGTGCCTTTCTCCACGCCTCCTGCAGAAAATGAAACACATGGAACCTTGCATGATCACACTGCTCCCTCACCACTGAAAGACAATATTGCGCCGACTTTTCTTTCTCCATACAGATCAAAATGTTCATATAATGTTCCCCCCAATCTGAACGATTTTCGATCTATTCTATCTTTCGATTTCGGGAAACCATAACATTTTGAACAAATCATTCTCCGGCATTCCGTACCTGCTCTAAAACAGGGCAGGGGGGGAGCATCCCCCTGCCCTGCATGATCCTGCACGTTACCTGCGGTATCATAGAATCGCTGTTCTGTAGTTCCGTCAAAAACAAAATAAGACCATGGTAACATAACAGCCACCATAGTCCATGTAATAATAGTACGGAATACATTGTAATGATCCATCCTCAAGTTCCCTTCAGGTATTTGATGTAATATGCTTTCATTTTCCGTTCCACTATGCTACACTGTCTACACGGGTGCTACCAGTAACGGTAGGCGGTTAGTTCCGACTTCCTTGTGGGGTTGGAATGATTCCTTCGTTGGAACATGTATTCTAACGGAGGTGGTGCTGATATGAAAGACATCGTGGTTGCAGTGTACTACATTGCGAAACTTCTGATTGAACTCATTGATAGACACAAAAATAACCGCCCACACCTTGACAAGTAAAGCGGTTATCTTTGTGTAACTTCTTACAAAGTCAGGACTAACCGTCTACCGGTAGCACCTCTTTATGTACCGAATATACCATATTCCTTTCAATTATTCAACAATTTCCTACATAATCCTTTATTCACATTTCATTCATGGTGTTTCGGTTTTCATACCACGGGGTCTGTGGTATCTGAAGCTGCCCTTCGTAAATACGCATATCTCTGACATTCCATCGCCTGGTGTTATCTCGTTTTGTCCTGTTATCTTTCCCTTGTTTTTTCCCTTATCAGCTTCGCAGCTTCTGCCGAAACGATATAAAATTAGATGAAACCATGGGGTGAGCATTCTTCAATAACTCCTTATAAAATAAGGCTTCATGGCACTTTCAGCAAGTCTCTTTAACACCATATAACAGCGTGAAAAACGCAGTCGGTCATTCTGCAATTATATCGTATCAGCCAATGTCCTTTATTCCGGTTCACCGGAATCATCTCCGGGGTCTTCCGGAACCTCCGGAGTCGGCGGTCCTCCGATAAAGGATACCGAAACCGTATGAGGTTCAGCAACCTGTATAAAGGTATATGAAGATACCGGACCCACACTCACGCCATCCACAACCACATCTCCGATGCTGTATCCCGCAGACGGTGCCACATAAACCGTAAAGTCCTGCCCGAATTCCACATTCGTGGAAGGGGTTATGGAACCGCCGGGTCCTGCACTGGTGGTGATGGTACTCTGCTCCGGAGCTGCCGGATGCGTCGGGCACGGTGTAACCATGGCATTCTGATCATATTCAAAATCAGCGCCCACCAGCTTCTTCTTACCGTCCTCTTCCATGATAACGGCAAATTTCGCCTTGTTCGGACAGGTATTCGTGGCCAGATAATGTGTATCCAAACAGATCTCTATGATCTCATGACCGCCGCAACGCGACTCGGGAATACTGTCTGTCGAACAATAATCACTGGAGGTCGGGCAGTCCACTCCCGGAAGCTGATTCGTTATGGTACACAAGGATACATTCGTGATCCCTGTAGGTTTCTCCCATCTCAACTCCGGATCGTGGGCCTCTCTTTCCGCGATCTGATCCATGATATCACGCCACATCTTCTGATGGACGTTTACATTTCCGTTATCCACATTTGAATCGCAGCCATACCAGATGGAAGCTGAATAATAGGGCGTCATGCCGGCAAACCAAAGGTCATAATCCTCCGAAGTAGTACCTGTCTTACCGACATTGAACACTTCCGTCTGCATTCTTGCATTCTTTCCGGTACCGCTGGTCACAACATCCCGCATGGCCTGGATCAGCTGCCAGCAGGTGGTAGCCTTCATGGTCCTGTGCGTGCGTTTCGGATCATCCGGATTCGTATTATCGATCACCAGATTCCCGTCATGGTCATAGACCTGGGAATAATAAACCGGTTTACGGTAAATGCCGAGATTAGCGATGGATGCGTATGCTGCCGTCAGTTCCAGATTCGTAACGCCGAAGGTGATACCACCCAAAGCCAGAGACTGGTTGATATCGGAAAGCACATCCCCGTTCGAAGTAGTATAGTGATCTACAATGGTGGTAAAACCGTCATTGATCAGATAATTGTAAGCCACCTCCGGAGTCAGCTCGGTAATGGTCTTTACCGCAATGATGTTCATGGAATCCCGGATTGCCACACGAAGTGAATTAACTCCCCGGTAATTCCCGTACCAGTTATGAACCTCGATCCCATTCTTATACTTGTAGGGTGCATCATCAAAACTGGTAGCCAGACATCCGCCGGTATCGATATATGGACCAAAAGCCGCAAGTACCTTAAAGGTGGATCCCGGTTGGCGTTCCGCCATGGTGGCACGGTTAAAGCTCAGGTTTGTCTTCTTCTCTCCCCGGCCTCCGTAGATTGCCTTGATATAACCGGTGTGCTGGTCGAGAATGGTGAACGAAACCTGCGGCTGCGGCGGGAAGCTGATATTCTCCGCCAGGAAGCTTGCTCCTGTTTCCTCCATCATCATCTCTTTATAGGTCTCGGCCGCAGCACGCGCCTTATCCTCATTCGGATAGATATTATTGTACTTATAATTTTCCGTCAGGACACGGAAATAGCTGACCATGGAATTATGGTCGTAATTATACTCCGTCTTTCCGTCCTGATCCAAGAGCGTCAGCTGATAGGACAGCGCCACGGAATCCTTCCCGGCAAAATACTCCTCATCATTATTCAGGGTATCGTCCACGATCTTCTGGATCTTGGGATCCTGAACGGAATATACACTGTAGCCGCCGTTATAGAGCTCATCCCAGGCCTGCTTGGACGTCATCCCGTAAATCTCCATGAAGTCGTCCCTCAGCTGGAACATCATGGCATCCATATAGTATGTGTTGTATCCTGACTTCTTCTGCCGGTCTACCGCCACACGCTGTACGCGGTCATAAACATTGTCATTCAATGCGGCCACATATTCCGCCTCATTGATATAGCCCAGCTCCTTCATCTTGTAGAGCACATTTTTCCGCCGGACGGCATTATTCTCCGGATAGAGCACCGGATCATAGCCATAAGGATTCTGGGTGATCCCCGCGATCATGGCCATTTCCGAAAGAGTCAGATCCTGAACACTCTTGTCAAAATAACGATTGGCTGCGGCTTCCACACCGCTTACACCCTGACCAAGGTAGATCGTGTTCAGATAATATTCCATGATCTGTTTTTTTGAATAACGCTTCTCCAGCTCGATGGCCAGATACTGCTCCTGAACCTTTCGGGTCAATCGCTGCATGAACGTCTTCTCATCCATACCGACATTGAAGACATGGTTCTTGATCAGCTGCTGCGTAATGGTAGAGGCGCCCTGGGTAGCATCCCGGGTTGTGATCAGGCGGACCGCAGCACGAAGAATACCCTTGGCATCGATACCGTTATGCTGCCAGAACCGCTCGTCCTCGATGGATACGAAGGCGTTCACCATCTGCTCCGGTATCTCATCATAATACTTGTAGATACGGTTTGAGTTGACTGTTGACAGCGTGTCGATCTCCTTACCGCTCTGATCATAAATGATGGTCTTAAAGCCCTTTGGCTTGATACTTATGGAGTTGATGTCAGGCACATTGTCAAGCATGCCTTTCAGCATACCAAAACCGGCTCCCGCCATGACCACGATCAGGAACACCACCGATGCCAGCAGGAGCTTCACTCCGCTGATCAGGGCCCGGCGTTCATTTCGCTGTCCTTTGGAAACCAGCTGACTCTGTTTTTTCTGTAAGCTGTATTTGTTAAAGTTCAAAGTCCTCAGCCTCCTGTAAGACCATTATCCGGTCACATGCCGCATCCTCGGTCTACTTCTTTTTGGTGTCATTTTTCTCAGCGTCATCATTATGCCGCTTATCGGAATTTTGCTTCTTCGCGGCCTTCGCCGTCTTCTCGGCTTCTGCCTTAGCCGCCCTGGCTGCCCTGGCCGCCCGTTCAGCTTCCGCCTTTGCAGCCTTGACCGCCCTCTCAGCCTCCTGCTTGGCCGCTCTGGCTGCGCGTTCCGCTTCTTCCAGTACGGCCTTTTCAGCTTCCGCCTTCTCCGCCTGAAGCTTCGCGATCCGCTCTGCTTCCGCCATGGCCTTTGCTTCACTGGCCGCTGCTTCCGCAGCCTCGGTTGCCGCTTCCTCCTCTTCTATACGAAGCAGTTCCTCCGGTGTCATCACGGCCCGGATCTCTTCCTCCGTCATGGGACGGAGCAGCGGATCCACATACTGCGATGTATAATAATGATACAGCGCCTTATATTCCTCACTGAAGCTGTCATTGGCATGGCCATGCATCTCATCGAAGTCACGGTTATCCCTGACTCGCTTGATGATATGCAGCGCCACATTTGCACTGTGGGATGAGATCCGTTCGAAACTGTTCAACAGATCAAAAAGATGCACACCACCCTGAATGCTGCAGTCACCGTTCTGGAGACGGTCAACATGGTGGGATTTGATCAGTTCCTTCAGTTTATCGATGGTCTCGGAAAGGGGTTCCACGCGGACCGCAAGTGCTTCATCATCCGTCTGGAACGCCTTGAAGCAGGTATCCATGGTATACTCCACCGCTTTCGTAATGGTATCCACCTCACGGTGTCCGTAAGGGGAAAAATGGATTCCCTGTTCGTTCTTCTCCCTCGCCACATATGCGATATTCATACAGTAATCTCCGATCCGTTCCAGATCACTGACGGAATTCAGGATTTCGGATACTACGAGCTTATCATCTTTGGTCAGTCGTCTCTGATCGATCCGGACGATATAAGTAGACAGAACCGTCTCGCACTGATCCAGGAAGTCTTCATTCCTTTCCATCTCCGGGAACATCTTCTCGTCGTAATGATAGATCATACTTGTGGCAGTCTTGTAATTCTCCCGGATTGCATCCGTCATCTTCCGGATCAGTTCCTTACACTGTTCCAGTGCGATGGTGGGTGTATTAAGAAGCATATCATCCAGCTTTGCCAGCTCTTCTGTCTGCTTATGATCCTCTTCCACTCCTCCTAACCGGTTACAGATCTTACTCATCCGGTCGGTTCCGATCAGAAGGATGAGACTTGTGACCAGATTAAACACAAGATGCACCGTTGCGATACTTCCCCGGTTAACGGTATCGGACATCCAGTCAAATCCGAACATGGCATGAAGACTGTAGATTCCCACCATAAAAAGCACCGCACCGAAGATATTAAAGAGCAGATAGCTCCAGGAAACCTTCTTGGCTTTCCTGTCCTCCCCCATCATGGCAATCACGATGGGCATGCATTTGCCCAGATTGATACCGATCACGATGGGTATTGTCACCGCATAGGTAATGGTTCCCGTGGCCGACAGCGCCTGCAGGATACCCACGGATGCATTGGAACTATGGATCAGAGCCGTAACAGCAAGACCGATCAGAAGTCCCAGAAACGGATTTTCAAAGGACACGAACAG